>NZ_PKHA01000020.1:0-7146 GCF_002861525.1 Actinomyces urogenitalis
TGGGTGTGTTGTTTGAGAACTCGATAGTGTGTCATGTTTTTTATGCCATAGTGGGATGGCTGGCCCTGGTTTTTTGGGGTTGGTTGTTCTTGTTTTGTTTTGGTTTGCCTGCCTTGGTTTTCCTCGTCGGATCTGGGGTGGGTTGGGCCTGGTCTGGTTTTCTGGACTTTTTTGATGCTTTCTGTGGCTGGTCCTGGCTTGTTGGTTGGGGTTGGTTTATGGTTTGTGTTTTTTGTTTGGAGAGTTTGATCCTGGCTCAGGACGAACGCTGGCGGCGTGCTTAACACATGCAAGTCGAACGGTGAAGCTCCAGCTTGCTGGGGTGGATGAGTGGCGAACGGGTGAGTAACACGTGAGTAACCTGCCCCCTTCTTCTGGATAACTGCTTGAAAGGGTAGCTAATACGGGATATTCTGGCCTGCTCGCATGGGTGGGTTTGGAAAGGTTTTTTCTGGTGGGGGATGGGCTCGCGGCCTATCAGCTTGTTGGTGGGGTGATGGCCTACCAAGGCGGTGACGGGTAGCCGGCCTGAGAGGGTGGACGGCCACACTGGGACTGAGACACGGCCCAGACTCCTACGGGAGGCAGCAGTGGGGAATATTGCACAATGGGCGCAAGCCTGATGCAGCGACGCCGCGTGAGGGATGGAGGCCTTCGGGTTGTAAACCTCTTTCGCCAGTGAAGCAGGCCATCTTCTTTGTGGGGTGGTTGACGGTAGCTGGATAAGAAGCGCCGGCTAACTACGTGCCAGCAGCCGCGGTAATACGTAGGGCGCGAGCGTTGTCCGGAATTATTGGGCGTAAAGAGCTCGTAGGCGGCTGGTCGCGTCTGTCGTGAAATCCTCTGGCTTAACTGGGGGCTTGCGGTGGGTACGGGCCGGCTTGAGTGCGGTAGGGGAGACTGGAATTCCTGGTGTAGCGGTGGAATGCGCAGATATCAGGAGGAACACCGGTGGCGAAGGCGGGTCTCTGGGCCGTTACTGACGCTGAGGAGCGAAAGCGTGGGGAGCGAACAGGATTAGATACCCTGGTAGTCCACGCCGTAAACGTTGGGCACTAGGTGTGGGGGCTCTTTCCGGGGTTTCCGCGCCGTAGCTAACGCATTAAGTGCCCCGCCTGGGGAGTACGGCCGCAAGGCTAAAACTCAAAGGAATTGACGGGGGCCCGCACAAGCGGCGGAGCATGCGGATTAATTCGATGCAACGCGAAGAACCTTACCAAGGCTTGACATGTGAGCGTCTGCCTCAGAGATGGGGTTTCCTCCTTGTGGGGCGCTTTCACAGGTGGTGCATGGTTGTCGTCAGCTCGTGTCGTGAGATGTTGGGTTAAGTCCCGCAACGAGCGCAACCCTTGTCCCGTGTTGCCAGCACGTTGTGGTGGGGACTCGCGGGAGACTGCCGGGGTCAACTCGGAGGAAGGTGGGGATGACGTCAAATCATCATGCCCCTTATGTCTTGGGCTTCACGCATGCTACAATGGCCGGTACAGAGGGTTGCGATGTCGTGAGGCGGAGCGAATCCCTTAAAGCCGGTCTCAGTTCGGATCGGTGTCTGCAACTCGACACCGTGAAGTTGGAGTCGCTAGTAATCGCAGATCAGCAACGCTGCGGTGAATACGTTCTCGGGCCTTGTACACACCGCCCGTCACGTCATGAAAGTCGGCAACACCCGAAGCCCGTGGCCTTACGGGGAGCGGTCGAAGGTGGGGCTGGTGATTGGGACGAAGTCGTAACAAGGTAGCCGTACCGGAAGGTGCGGCTGGATCACCTCCTTTCTAAGGAGTATGGGGTGCCCTGGTGTGGTGGTGACGGTCTCCCGGTGAGGTTGGGGGGCGGCTGCCAGGCTGGGTTCCTGTCGGAAGCTGTGTGCATGAGAAACCGCCCGTGTCCCGTCCTCCTTCTTGGTGGGTGGGTGTGGGTGCCCTGGCCTCCTGGTTGTCCTCTTTTGATGGGGGTTGGCTTGGGGTTGGGGGTGGCATGCTGTCGGGGTCTGGGGCAGTACGCCCTGGTGGCCCTGCTGTCTGGGCTCACACGGTGCCTGCTGGTTTTGTTGCTTGCGGGTGTGTGGGTGTGGGTGGTGTGGGTGGGTTGGTTGTGAACTGTATAGTGGACGCGAGCATCTTTGATCTTTGCGCACACACACGTGTTTTTGTTGTGTGTGTTGTTTTGTTTGTTTTTTTGAGCGTTCGGTGGATGCCTTGGCATCAGGGGCCGATGAAGGACGTGGTGGCCTGCGATAAGCCTCGGGGAGCCGGCTGACGGGCTGTGATCCGAGGGTGTCCGAATGGGGGGACCCGGCACGAGTTATGTCGTGTCACTCGTACCTGAATTCATAGGGTGCGGGGGGTGACGCGGGGAAGTGAAACATCTCAGTACCCGTAGGAGAAGATATTCCGTGAGTAGTGGCGAGCGAAAGCGGATGATGGTTAAACCGTGTGCGTGTGATACCCGGCAGGGGTTGCGTGTGCGGTGTTGTGGGGCGTGTTCTTCCATCCTCTGCCGGGGGTGGGCGCAGTGAGAAACTGGTGTGGTAGCTGAACCTCCTGGGAAGGGGGGCCGTAGTGGGTGATAGCCCCGTAGGTGAAACCATGCTGGCTGCGTGGGTGCGTTCCCGAGTAGCACGGGGCTCGTGGAATCCTGTGTGAATCTGCCAAGACCACTTGGCTGCCTGAATACCTCCTGATGACCGATAGCGGATAGTACCGTGAGGGAATGGTGAAAAGTACCCCGGGAGGGGAGTGAAATAGTACCTGAAACCGGGCGCTTACAAGCCGTCAGAGCCTTTCCTTTGTGGGGGTGATGGCGTGCCTATTGAAGAATGAGCCTGCGAGTTAGCGCCGTGTCGCGAGGTTAACCCTTGGGGGGTAGCCGTAGCGAGAGCGAGTCTGAAAGGGCGAGTTAAGTGGCACGGTCTAGACCCGAAGCGGGGTGATCTACCCATGGCCAGGTTGAAGCACGTGTAAGAGCGTGTGGAGGACCGAACCCACCTAGGTTGAAAACTGGGGGGATGAGCTGTGGGTAGGGGTGAAAGGCCAATCAAACTCCGTGATAGCTGGTTCTCCCCGAAATGCATTTAGGTGCAGCGTCTCGTGGTCCCCGGCGGAGGTAGAGCTACTGGGTGGCTGATGGGCCCCACAGGGTTACTGACGTCAACCAAACTCCGAATGCCGTTCGGGTTATAGCGGGGCAGTGAGACAGCGGGGGATAAGCTCCGTTGTCGAGAGGGAAACAGCCCAGATCGCCGGCTAAGGCCCCTAAGCGTGTGCTAAGTGGGAAAGGATGTGCGGTCGCGCAGACAACCAGGAGGTTGGCTTAGAAGCAGCCATCCTTGAAAGAGTGCGTAATAGCTCACTGGTCAAGTGATCGTGCGCCGACAATGTAGCGGGGCTCAAGCACACCGCCGAAGCCGCGGACCCATCACGTGTTCCCTACCGGGTTTGTCCTGGTCAGGGGTGGTGGGTGGTAGGGGAGCGTCCTGCACCGGGTGAAGCCGCAGAGTGATCTAGTGGTGGACGGTGCGGGAGTGAGAATGCAGGCATGAGTAGCGATACTAGGGTGAGAAGCCCTAGCGCCGAATGACCAAGGGTTCCAGGGCCAGGCTAGTCCGCCCTGGGTGAGTCGGGACCTAAGGCGAGGCCGACAGGCGTAGTCGATGGATGACGGGTTGATATTCCCGTACCGGCGAAGCACCGCCCATGCTGACGCGCGGGTGCTAACCCACGCCCGGCACCACAATCGCGCCTTCTGGTGGCTTCGGCTGCCTGTTGGTGTGGTGGTGTGGGGTCTGGGGACCCTCCGTGCAGGTAGGCAAGCGTGTTAACAGGGGTGACGCACAGTGGTAGCCTCCGCGGGCCTAATGGCTTGGCCCGTTCAAGCGAGCAGCCCGACAGCCAGGCAAATCCGGTTGTCTTCCTTTGATGGTAAGGGTCAGACGTGATGGTGACCTGCCCTTCTCGGGTGGGGAAGTAGGGTGATCCTGGGGTGCCGAGAAAAGCCTCGACGCGATGGTGCCAGCCGCCCGTACCCTAAACCGACACAGGTGGTCGGGCAGAGTATGCCTAGGCGCACGAGTGAATCATGGTGAAGGAACTCGGCAAAATGCCCCCGTAACTTCGGGAGAAGGGGGGCCCGAGCCTTGAAGCCCCTTTTTGCGGGCTAGGGGTGAGGGTCGCAGAGACCAGGGAGAAGCGACTGTTTACTAAAAACACAGGTCCGTGCGAAGCCGCAAGGCGATGTATACGGACTGACGCCTGCCCGGTGCTGGAAGGTTAAGAGGAACCGTCAACCCCCGTCGTGGGGTGAAGCGGTGAATTTAAGCCCCAGTAAACGGCGGTGGTAACTATAACCATCCTAAGGTAGCGAAATTCCTTGTCGGGTAAGTTCCGACCTGCACGAATGGCGTAACGACTTCTCCACTGTCTCCACCATGAGCTCGGCGAAATTGCACTACGAGTAAAGATGCTCGTTACGCGCAGAAGGACGGAAAGACCCCGGGACCTTTACTACAGCTTGGTATTGGCGCCCGCTATGGCTTGTGCAGGATAGGTGGGAGACTGTGAAGCAGCCACGCCAGTGGTTGTGGAGTCGTCGTTGAAATACCACTCTGGCTATGGCGTGCGCCTGAACCTCGGCCCGTGATCCGGGTCAGGGACAGTGCCTGGTGGGTAGTTTAACTGGGGCGGTTGCCTCCTAAAATGTAACGGAGGCGCTCAAAGGTTCCCTCAGCCTGGTCGGCAACCAGGTGTTGAGTGTAAGTGCACAAGGGAGCTTGACTGCGAGACCGACGGGTCAAGCAGGTACGAAAGTAGGAACTAGTGATCCGGCGATCCCGAGTGGGTGGGTCGTCGCTCAACGGATAAAAGGTACCCCGGGGATAACAGGCTGATCCTGCCCAAGAGTCCATATCGACGGCATGGTTTGGCACCTCGATGTCGGCTCGTCGCATCCTGGGGCTGGAGCAGGTCCCAAGGGTTGGGCTGTTCGCCCATTAAAGCGGTACGCGAGCTGGGTTTAGAACGTCGTGAGACAGTTCGGTCCCTATCCTCTGCGCGCGCAGGATACTTGAGAAGGCCTGTCCCTAGTACGAGAGGACCGGGACGGACGAACCTCTGGTGTGCCAGTTGTCCCGCCCGGGGCACGGCTGGTTGGCTACGTTCGGAACGGGTAACCGCTGAAAGCATCTAAGCGGGAAACCATCTTCAAGATGAGGTATCCACACCACCCCTCGGGGTGGTGGAAGGCCCCCAGCAGACCACTGGGTAGATAGGCCGGACGTGGAAGACCCGCAAGGGTTGGAGCTGACCGGTACTAATTGGCCAACACAAACAACAACACCACCCCCAACCACACGGTACGGGGCCGGTGAGGCAAAGAAAACAACGCTGCGCGTCCACTATACGGTCCAGGACCAACCCCAACACCAACCCCCCCCACAAGGCGGGGGATCGTGTACGGCCCGACAAGACGTCTCGGTGGTCATAGCGGGGGAGCCACGCCCGGCCCCATTCCGAACCCGGAAGCTAAGACCCCCAGCGCCGATGGTACTGCACCCGCCAGGGTGTGGGAGAGTAGGACACCGCCGAGCACACAACCCAAAACAGGGTCGAAGGCCCCACACCACCACCCACCCAAGGGACGGCATGGTGTGGGGCCTCCCCACACCCCACCAAGCACCCACACGGCGAGCCGAAGGGCACGCCACCACGACTCCTTCTTGCCCACGCAGCCATTACAGCTCCAATGGGTGCGGGGGGCATAGCGCGACAGGTACGAGGTCGCGACCGCGGTCTGAGGCCGTGCTGGTGGCGATGCAGCGAGGCGGCATGGAGGCCAGCCATGCTTTGACGGGAAGGCTTCGCCGATGCGCGGTGCCTCGGGACGGCCTTGAGGCATTCCGCGATGAGTGCGGTCGGAGGGCAGTGATCGCCGTCGTCCGGCTCGTCGCGGTGAGGACCGCGGCCGGTCCTACGGCGCCGGCGAGTGTCCCGGCCAGGGCGGGGCGCTGTGTAGACGATCCATAACAAAGGGGGAGGGGACTGACCACAGGGTCAGTCCCCTCCCCCTTTGTGCACGGGTCCGTTGAAGGTTTGGTTGACTCCAAGACCGCATGACTCCCTCGAAAGGGTCGTGCTGAAAGGATGGCATCCATGGCGAAGATCGCTTGCACCGACGAGTTCAAGCGCGACGCGGTCGCGCTTGTCGTCTCAGGAATCCTGCAGAAGCAGGTCGCCGAGGACATGGGGATGGCCAAAGCTACCCTCCAAGCCTGGGTCCGCGACGCTCGCTTCCAGTCCCATGGGATGACCCCGACCACCGATCGTGAGCAGCGCAAGGACATGGCCCAGGCGTTACGCCGGATCCGCGAGTTGGGGATGGAGAACGAGGTCCTACGGGGAGCGGCGGCGTATCTGTCGCAGGCTCACATCACGCCCCCAAAATGATCTACCCGCTCGTGAAGGAGATGGCCGCGCTCGGTGCCCCCGTGAGGGTGGCGGTGGCGGTCGCGTGTCGGGTGTTGGGATTCTCCAAGCAGGGCTACTACAAGTGGCTCAAGCAGCCGGTCTCGGCCCGCGAGGCCGAAGAGCGTGAACTGATCGCCGTGCTGCATCAGCTCCACGATGATGACCCGGAGGGCGGCTACCGCGTCCTGGTCGATGACATCACCGAGCTCGGGTACACGCTCTCGGAGCGCAGAGTCTGGCGGCTGTGCCGGATCGCCGGCATCCAATCGGTGTTCACCACGCGCAAGACCCGCTACAAGAAAGCCGGCGCGCCCGTCCACGACGACCTGGTCAACCGGCAGTTCAGCGCCGAGGGCTCCAACACGCTGTGGCTGACCGACATCACCGAGCACCGCACCCGCGAGGGCAAGGTCTACCTGTGCGCGATCAAGGACGTGTTCTCCAACCGGATCGTCGGCTACTCGATCGACTCGCGGATGAAGGCCCGGATCGCCGTCAACGCGCTCGAGATGGCAGTGGCCCACCGAGGCCGGCCCACCGGGGTGATCGTGCATTCCGACCGCGGGTCCCAATTCCGCTCCAGACGCTTCCTCAAGGCCCTCAAACGCCACGGCCTGACCGGCTCCATGGGCCGCGTGGGGGCATGCGGTGACAACGCGGCAATGGAGTCGTTCTTCGCGCTCCTGCA
>NZ_PKHA01000021.1:0-4939 GCF_002861525.1 Actinomyces urogenitalis
TTGATGCCGTCGATCTTGACCGCGCCCGTGAGGTCGAGCGTGCGGCCCGGGTAGACGGCATAGACCGCCTCATGCTCGGTGTCACCGCCGGAGAGGATATCGCCGGGGAGCGTGAGCTGCTGCGGGGCGGGCGGGGTCTGAACGGTGAACGTGATGCGCGCGTCGTCGCCGGGCGTGGCGGCGTCCTTGCCCTTGGCCCACTGCGTGCCGTTCCAACGGAACGAGAACGTCTTGGTAGTGCCGGTGGCAGAGGTGGCGTTCGCCTTGAAGAAGCCAGCGACGGTGCCCACGGTGGTGAGCTTCGTGTTGTCAGCCACGGTGTCGGCGATCTTCACGCCGGGGACCGTGATCTTGAGCCAGGAGTTCTCGCCCTCGGTGACGCCGGACGCCTGCACGGCGGCCTTGAGCTTGGCGTAGGTGTCAAGCGAGGCAGCGTCCTTCAGGCCGAAGGTGATCGTGACCTTCTGGCCCTCGGCCTTCACGTCGGTGACCTCGAAGGTGTTCTTCAGGGTGTCCTCGCCCGTGACCGGATCCGTGGTGGTCACCTTGGCCTTGTCGAGGCCCTCGGGCAGGGACATGCCCTCGGGCAGGGTCATCGTGGCGGTAAAGCCGAAGCCCTTGATGTCCACGGCGATGGTGCTGCCGTCCGGGTTGCCGAACTGGTTCTCGATGCCCCCCATCTGGCCCTTGATGCCGGTGATGTTCACCGCGCCGGTGAGGTCGATGCTCGTGCCGGCGAAGGCCGGGTATGCCTCCTCGTGCTCGGTGTTGGCGCCGGAGAGGATGTCCGACGGAAGGTCGAGATCCAACGGGCTCGGCGTGGCGAGGGTGAGCTGGATAGTGCTGAGATCGGCGGCCAGCTTGTCCTTACCGTCCTCGATCTGCGCGCCCGTCCAGATGAAGGAGAAGTCCTTCTCGGTGCCGGCGGCCGAGGTGGCCACAGCGTCGAAGGTACCGGTGACCGTGCCGACCGTGGTCAGCGTGGCGCCGTCCGCGACGTCCTCGTTCACGGTGATGCCCGGGACGGTGAGCTTCATGGTGTCGGCGAGCAGGTTCACGGCATCGTGCAGCTGCTTGTAGTTGGTGATGCCGTCCTTGAGCGCGAAGGTCACGGTGACGCTCTTGCCGTCGGTGGCGGGCGTCACCTCGCTCACGCTGAAGGTGTCCGCGAACCCGGTGGGGACCACCGTGGCTGCGGAAAGGTTCGCGGGGAGCGTCAGCCCCTCGGGCACCGTGAAGGTGGCCGTGAACGCAGAGGAGAGATCGCTGAGCCTGATCGAGGAGAGGTCCGACGGGTTGCCGAACTGGGCCTCGATCGCGGCCATCTGCGTCTTCACCGTCTTGGCGTCGATCGTGCCGGTGAGGTTGATCTTGTCACCCTGCTGAACACCAGCAGCCTCACCATTCGTCGTGTTGGTACCGACCTGCTTCTGCTGCTCCTCGGTGGCGTTCGCCGGCTGCACGTACACGAGCATGTCGGCGGGCAGCGAGGCCTCAAACGGCTTCTTCACGAGGATGGTCTGCTGGATGGTGGTGTCGTCCTTGGCACGGAAGTCCCTGCCGGCAGCGATCTGCGTACCGTTCCAGCTGATGTTGAAGCGGACCGCGTCGTCGGCGGTGGTGTTCGCAACCGAGGTGAACGTGCCCGTGACAACACCGGTGACGGTGAGCTCGTCGCCGTTCTTCACGGCGTTACCGTCCAGGCTGAACCCAGGGATCTCGAGCGTGATCTGATCAGTGATGGGGCTCGTGCCCGCCATGCGGAACGCGGTCTGCGTGCCCGTGGCTCCCACGGCGGCCTTGAGCTCCTCATAGCTCGTGTAGGCCTTCTTGAGCCCGAAGTTCACCGTGACCTCCTGGCCATCCACGGATGCGGACTTAACCTCGAAGAGGTCGCCGAGGCCGGTGGCCGTGACCTGGTCTGCCGCGAGGCCCTTCGGCGCGACGACGCCGTCGGGCAGCGTCAGTGTGGCGGTGAAGGTGGACGCAGTGCCCGTGAGATTGATGTCGGCGGGCTTGGCCTTCGGGAAGCGACCCTCGATGGCCGTCATCTGCTGCTTGATGGTGGAGACATCCACCGCGCCGGTCAGGCTGAAGGAGTCCTTGCCGTCAGCGAGTACCTTGAGGGCAGATTTGCTGTCCTTCTGACCAGGCTTGGACTCTCCCCACAGGTCGGCGGGGAGCTTGGTCTCGAGGTCCATCGCAGGGGTGCTCGTGTCGGGCGTCCAGGCGAGGTAGTAGGTGGTATCGGCCGTGAAGGCTGGGTCGGCGCCGGGCGTCGTCCAAATGAAGACCTTCGTGTCATCAAACCGAAGCTTAGAGCCTTCCCCATCAGACGCCGTGCTCCACTGCGTGGAGCTCCCCAGCTTCGAGCCAGCCTTCGTCGCCGCGGCGGCCGTCGGCGTGATCTGGCCGCGCGCGAAGCTGCCGAGCACTTCGGAAAGCTTCTGGTTGTAGGTCGCGCCCTTCGTGATCACCGCGACCTCGCCGCCGAGCACGGGATCGGTCTCAATGGTGAAGATATCGGGGTTCTTCTTGAACACGCTGTCGGCACCGAAGGTGCCGCCGTTGGCGGAGAAGGCCACGCGGTAGGTGTCGGTGTCGAACTGGGCGTACACGTCGATCTGGGTGATGTCGCCCGTGAAAGCAAGCGTGGAGCCCGCGGCGATCTCATCGCTTGAGGCACCGGAGGCCGCCGTCCACTTCGTGAAGGTCTTGCCGGCGATCGCAAACTCCGAGTTGGCCTTGACCACCTCGTCATAGGAGAGCGCAGTGGCCGAGTCCTCGGACGCAGCGATGTTCTGGATGTAGTCCACACCGTTGCCGTTGTGGTAGATGACCGTCTTCGACTCCCACTTGGCATAGACGTCGGTGTCGGCGTCGAACTGGGTGGTAGCGAAATCGAAGGCGTACTCCGCACCGGCGGCGTCCTTGTAGAACCAGCCGAGGAACTTCACGCCGGCCGAGTCCGTGGGCGTGCCAACATCGGCCGTACCCGCCACGAAGCCGAGCCGGTAGCCGCGCACGGTGCTCTGGGTCTTGTCCTTCGTCGTGCCGTCGGCGAACTTCGCGTTGCCGTTGTTCAGCTTGAACGTAACCTTGGCCGCCGGGGCGAACACGTACTTGTTGCCATCAGGCGAGCCGTTGGCCACCTGGTACTCGTAGCGCACGCCGTTCTTGTTGATGGGGTTGAACGAGCCCAGCGAGGCGTCGGCGAGCGTGAAGTAGGAGAGCATCTCGTCGCCGTTGGCCGCGCCGTTGGTGGGCGTGGTGATGGCGGCGTTGAAGCTCGGGTCGTAGGTGACGTAGAACGAGCCGCCCGTGACCACATACGAGCCGCCAGTGCTGCGGTCGGCGCCGCCGTTGTCGTAGGTCTTGTTCTTGTGGTCGGTGATCACCTGGCTGTTGCCGCTGAAGGTGATGCTTGAGGTGCCGCGTGTGCCGTAGGACGGGTAGGTGTCGATGTTCGAGGTCTCGAGCGTGGAGTCGACAAAGTTGACATGGGCGCTATTGGAGTTGATGTTGAGGCCGCCGCCGTCACGCCCAAGCATGTCCTTGCCGATGCTGTTCTTGATGACGATCTTCGACCCGCCCGTCACGTTGAACGACTTCGAGCCGCTCGCGACTGAGATGCGGCCGCCGTCTGCCGTGAGCGTGGAGCCGTTCGCGATGGTCGGATCGTTCGCGAAGGTGATGGCCTGGCGGTAGGCGGACGCGGCCGTCGCCTTGTTGATGTAGAGGTCGGAGTGGTCGAGCGAGAAGGTCCGACCGTTGTTGATGTAGAACCAGGTCTGCGTCGTGGTCAGCGAGGCGTTCTTCATCGGGGCGAGGGCGTAGTGCTCCGGCCCGTTCGTCGTCGCTGTCGCCGTGATCGTCGCGTTCGTGATCGAGCCGTTCTGCAGGTCGGCACCGCTCGTGCCTGTGGCGTTGATAGCCACGCTTGAGCGGTCCGCGGACCCCTCGATCACACCGCCGTTGAGGTTGAGGGCACGGTTGCCGCCGCTGATGGTATACGTGCCGTCGATGAGCTTCGCACCGGCGTTCATCTGAATCGCAACGTTGAACCCGGTCATCGTGAGCGTGTTCGCACCCGCCGTGAGGGTGGCGCCGTTCGCGAGCGTGATGCCGCTGGCGTTCGTCGCAGCCGCGATCGTGGTGTTCCCGGCGATCTTGAGCGTGACGCCCGACGGGATCGTGACGTTGGTCCAGCCCGTGAAGTCACCGGAGAGGTTGATCGTGGCGATGCCCGGGTTCGCCGTCTGGACCTCGAGCGCCTTCTTCATCGTCGCAAGGGCCTGGTCGGCAGACGAGCCATCATTGTCGTCGCTGCCCGTGGAGCTCACCCAGATCTCGGTGATCGCAGCGGGATCAGCGACGGCGTCAGCGCCCGCATCCTTCTCAGCGACGGCGGCTGGCGGCGCTGCCTGGGCAGGCGAGCTGTCAGCATCAGTCTCGGCCGGTGCAGCCGGCTCGACCGCGGGGTCTCCGGCGTCAGCCTCCCCTTGAGAGGCGTCAGCTGTAGACGTAGCAGGGACCGGGTCAGTGTCTGCGAACGCTGCGGCGCCGGGGAACGCCATGCCTAGGGACACCAGTGTGGCAGCTAGTGCAGAGATGATCCGCTTTGGACGGGTTGAACGTTGCATCACGAGTCTCCTCTGGGAGGTCTTCAACTCCTGATGGTACCAAGCAAGGTCATGGAGAATACATGCCGTTTATTCAAGAACATGTGCTCCAGGAGCATGACTCTGCCAACACTCCAGAGTCTGGGCGAGAGCCATCCAGATGGCCCTGCCACGACGGCTCAAGCGCCATCCGACGGTCAAGACGCCGGTGGGGCCGGCGGAGAGAGGATCTCTCCGCCGGCCCCACCGGGTCAGCGTCGGTCTAGTACCGCTCGCGATCAGGCCTCGTCACGACGACGCCGGGCCAGCAGCCCCGC
>NZ_PKHA01000022.1:0-3950 GCF_002861525.1 Actinomyces urogenitalis
ACCCACGGCGCGAGCAACGGCGGCACCCAGGCCATCAACGGGATCATCGAGCTGGGCCGCCGCATCGCCCGCGGGTTCCGCAACGTCAAGCACTACCGCCTCCGCATGCTCCTCATCACCAGAGGCCTCGACGCCTCACCCCACACTCAACTCTGAAGAGCCGCTAACCGCACGCAGGTTCATGTAACCAACGAGGAACACGCAACCTGCCTACAGGCGCAGTAGTTGCAAAGAACCCCCGGAAGACAACTGAGATCACTCAGCTCTCCTTCCGGGGGTTTTGCTTCACCCACTTCGCCTATTCCTATTCGCACTCTGTCATCATCGAGTTCAAGCTCCGGATTCTCGCAGCTCCAGTAGAAGAATTACGCTGGTCGTTCTGATGGAGCACAATGGCTCGAGGCTAATGTAACCGGATAGCAATAACAAAACACCTCCCGGGGATTAACCGGAAGGTGAAATGTTGTGCATGACTAACTAAATAATGAGGAAGCCAGTTACTGTGAGCCGGGTGGGCCCCGCCGTTTAGCGGGACCCACCCGCACTTGCTTATGCGCGACGACGACGCTTGGATACAGCCCAGGTTCCCGCAGCGAGCAGGACCACGCCCACTACTATCAGGCCTTGAACTGCCGAGCCGGTGCGAGCCAACGGATGTTGAGCGTCCTTGGTGTTAGTAACCACGAATCCGTCGGCTACGCTACCACTAATGGAAGGAGTGTAGCCAGGAACCTCTACCTCAACCACCGTGTAGACAATCTCGGTCTTCTCACCATCAACCGTCACATACTTAGGTAGATCGGTAAACGTACCCTTCCAGCCATTCTCGGCAGTCAGTTCCAAAGACTTATCCGTCTGTTTACCATCAGCCAACAAGTTGATAGTCACAGAACCCGGACGATCAGCCTCCACATCACCAGACCACCGCTTCTCAACAGGTACCGAGGTAACTGGTGAAGCGTCCTTCGTGTTAGTAACCACGAATCCGTCGGCTACGCTACCACTAATGGAAGGAGTGTAGCCCGGAACCTCTACCTCAACCACCGTGTAGACAATCTCGGTCTTCTCACCATCAACCGTCACATACTTAGGTAGATCGGTAAACGTACCCTTCCAGCCATTCTCGGCAGTCAGTTCCAAAGACTTATCCGTCTGTTTACCATCAGCCAACAAGCTGATAGTCACAGAACCCGGACGATCAGCCTCCACATCACCAGACCACCGCTTCTCAACATCGACCGACGTGGGAGGTTCGTTAACGATCGCGACCTCGATCGTCTTTGTGTCTTTGTTTTCCGTCACTACTGCGTCGTGAGACATGTAGCCATCGACTTCATGCTCGACGAAGGTTAGCGGGATAGTCTCGCCCGTCTTCGCATCAATGAGCGTGCTTGGGTCGGGATAGTTTGCTAGCTCAGCCTTCCAACCGTTCTCCTTTGTGAGCTCGATGGTCTGTAGCGTCTTGTCACCAAGTTTCACGTCCACCAAAATGCTCTCGGGGCGATCTTCTGGATCATCATTAGCCCACTTCTTTTCCAGCTTCAGTTTCCACGGTTCAGGATCGCCGAAGGTCAAAGTACCGTTGTTCGCGATGCCAGCTCCGGAAATACCAGTGCCGGTGGCTACGTTATTGGTGATCTTCACAGTCGCAAGAGTCTCTGCGATAGCCTTAGCGTCCTCAGTTGGGACAGACTTGAAAGCAATGTCTTGGGAAACTTCTTCGTTTGGCTTGATAGCCGTGTTCGACCCCTCCACTGAGTAGCGCGGAACCTTTCCCTCAGCGGACCAGTTACCGTGAATACCATAAATCGAACCGTCCTGGTACCAAGCGCGCGGGCTTCCACCAAGCATACGTTCAGCAACAACAACCGAATGACCTGCTACCGGCTTACCGAATTCATGTTTGATAATGCTGGCGAAATCATCACCGGCACCAGCGTTTTGCCCCTTGAAGACGTTGGGTGCCACATTGTCAAAAATCGCCACGCCACGAGTTACGTGCATGATTGTGGAGCCCGTGGGACAGTTCCAGACACCGCCACCTTGAGCGCTCACAGGGTGGTTGCCGGCTTGAAGGAGAAAACCAGCCTTAATGACGTTGTCACGAATAAGACCGTTGTAAATCGTGACCTCGGCTTTGGCGTCGATGTACATTGCTCCGCCACCCCAGAAGCCTTCCGAGGTGTTACCGTTCAAAACTACGGCGTGGATCGCCGCCTTCGTAGTTCCATTGAAAGCGACGCCTCCACCAGACCTCGCAGCGCTGTTAGAAGTTATCTCGGCGCCGACAATATCGACCTTTGTATCGCCCTCTGTGTAGATCGCACCGCCGGAACCAGTGGTCACGTTCTCTGTAAACGTTGCGCCACTGATGTTCAGCGTGCCTCCGTCTTGATACAGGCCGCCACCTACACCCTTATACTTTCCGTTGTCGTTGCCTTGAATAACAACGCTGCCTGACAGAGAAACGTCACTGTTGATAAAGGCAAGGCCCGCGCCTAACTCTGTGGTGTTCTCTTTCACGGTGCCTCCGGAGATATTCACTGAGGCTCCCTCACCGTAAAGTGCGCCGCCACGGCCATTGAATTTGGGGTGGCTGACAACATTTCCGGTTAGTGTTCCACCCGTCATCTCGAAAGTAGGCGTTCCACCGTCTCGCGCCCATAGGCCAATCGAGCCACCGCGTAGCAGACCCGTGTTATTGCTCAGCGTTCCACCCTCTACTCGCACGGTGCCGTTGTAGGCCGTAATTGGAGAGTATTTTTCTTTTTCAACCCCTGCCGGGAGAAGTTCGCCGGACTCATCTGAAACGTTGTTGCCGGAAAACTCGGCGTCTCCACCGATAGTTAGAGTTCCTCCGTTAACAAAAACGACCGGGCCCGTTACCGCAGTGTCGCGGATCGCGCCACTCACCAGGCTCATTTTTCCCGCAACGCTAAACTGCGCGTTGGTGAAAGTCGGACCGGATAGGGTGAGCGCTCCGCCCTCTTCTACCGTGAACAGCGGGGATCCATTACCGCTGATCTTTCCACTACCCGTGAAGGTGACCTGTTTCCCCGCGGGCACAACCAGCGGATCAGCTCCATCTTCCACCGTTATTTCTGATGCGATTGACAGTTCTGTTGACTCGCCGTCGCCAAGACCATTAACCGTAGCAATAACGTCGTCCCAGGAAGTAATATCGGCTGCCTGAGCTACTCCTCCAGACAATCCGACTGTTGCCAGCACGGTGGCCAGTAAAATCCCGAATGACCGCACCCAAGGGCCCATCATTATTTGTTCCTCTCATAAGAGCGACCTCTGGTCTGCTAAACGACGAGAGCGCTGCACCCACTGGCGAGCAGTATACCGGCTCTTCACAGTTGAGGGTGTAGTTGGGGTCTGAAGCCGCCTGCTTCGAGGAGAGATCGGGCGATGTAGTTGGTCAGGTTGCGCAGTCCGAGGGCGGAGCCTCGTAGGTGCTCGAGGCGTCCGTTGATAGCTTCGGTGGGGCCGTTGCTGGTTCCGGGTCGGTCGAAGTAGGCGAGCACGTCCGCGCAACGTTTCTTCAGGGTCCGGCCCAGGGTGATTACTTCGGTCAGTGGTGCCGGGACGTCGGCGCTGACGGCGTTGATGAGGCAGCGCATCAGCTGTCGGCCTGGCGAGCGGTCGGGGTCGCGGTAGGCGGCGATCATCTTTTGGTAGATCCCCCAGGTCGCTTCGACCTCGACGTGAGCGTCGTCGGCGAACAGTGCCTCGAGGTGGCCCGGGACTGCTGAAGGTTTGGTTGACCTCCGGGTTTATGCCGCCAGTGTTGCGGTTGGTTTCATGATGAGTTCGAACTCGACGGGGGTGAGTTTCCCGAGCCGGCGTTGACGGCGTTTGCGGTGGTACTTCCCCTGGATCCAGGACACGATCGCCAGCCGTAGTTCCTCTCGTGTGCTCCAGGACCGTCGGTCGAGGACGTTCTT
>NZ_PKHA01000023.1:0-1796 GCF_002861525.1 Actinomyces urogenitalis
GCTCACGCTCCCCGGCGATATCCTCTCCGGCGGTGACACCGAGCATGAGGCGGTCTATGCCGTCTACCCGGGCCGCACGCTCGACCTCACGGGCGCGGTCAAGATCGACGGCATCAAGCAGCAGATGGTGGGCATCGAGGGCCAGTTCGGTAACCCCGACGGCTCGACGATCGCGATCGACGTTAAGGACTTCGGTTTCACCGCCACGCTTACGGTCCCGGACGGCATGACGCTGCCCGAGAACGTCTCCGCGGGCACGGTGGTTCCCGAGGGCCTCGCGGAGACCTTCGAGATCACCGAGGCGAAGGCCGAGGGCCAGAAGGTCACGATCACCTTCGGCCTCAAGAACGCCGCCTCGCTCGACACCTACGCCAAGCTCAAGGCCGCGGTCGATGCCGCGGGCGTGAGCGGCGGCGCCTGGCTCAGGGTCACCGTTCCCGGCGTGACCGTGAACGACGATGTCCAGGCTGGGCAGCAGCTCGTGGTCCGCGGCACGGTGGACGGCCGGTTCAAGGCGATCGCCACCTCCGCCGCAGGCACCGCGAAGGCCTTCTCCTTCGCGTGGACGGGCGAGCAGTGGGCTGAGGGTAAGGACGCCGTGGCCGGTGGGGACGCCTCCATCCGCTTCACGGCCGTGATCCCGCAGTCGATCGCGCAGGAGCTCCCGGGCGACATGCTCACCGGCTCCGACACGACGCACGAGGCCACGCCCGAGGTGGCGGTGGGCTCGAGCATCAACCTCACGGGCCTGGTGAAGATCGACACGATCAAGCAGCAGATGGCCGCCATCGAGGGTCGCTTCGGCAACCCCGACGGCGGCACCATCGCGGTGGACGTGAAGAACTTCGGCTTCACCGCGACGATGACGGTGCCGGAGGGCATGACGCTCCCGGCGGACCTCACCAAGGAGGACGTGGCCAAGGCCGCGGAGGGCCTGGGTGACACCTTCGAGATCACCGGCGTGAAGGTTGAGGGTCAGAAGGTCACGATCACCTTCGGGCTCAAGGACGCCGCCTCGCTCGACACCTACGCCAAGCTCAAGGCGGCGGTCGACGCCTCGGGCGTGAACGGGGGCACCGAGCTCAAGGTGACCGTCCCCGGCATCAAGATCGCGAGCGACCTGGCCGCGGGCACCGTCCTCACCTCGACGGGCACCGTGACCGGCGAGTTCGGCGCGGTGGCGACGTCGGCCTCCGGCAGGCGCGAGGTCTTCGTCTTCGACTGGACGGCGAAGCAGCTCGCCGACGGCAAGGACGCTCTTGCGACCGATGACGACACGATCCAGCTCTCGATGAAGATCGCCTCCGGCACCGTCACCGTGAAGTATATGGACGAGCAGGGGAACGAGATCGCCGGCCCCGAGACGCTCACGGGCGCCGTGGGCGCGGCCTACACGGCTGAGAAGAAGTCGATTGACGGCTACGAGTTCAAGGAGCTGCAGAAGGGCTCCGCTCCGGAGAGCGGCACCTTCGCCAAGGCCGATCAGACGGTCACGTACGTGTACCAGAAGGTCACTGAGCCGACGGGTGGTCCGACTGACGAGCCGAGCACTCCTGGTACGGACAAGCCTGGCAAGCCCGGCAAGACCACCAAGCCTGGTAAGGGTGGCAAGTCGCTGTCCAAGACCGGTGCTGCGGTGCTGCCGCTGCTGGCTCTGTCGGCTGCGGGTGTGGCTGCGGGTGCGGGGCTGCTGGCCCGGCGTCGTCGTGACGAGGCCTGATCGCGAGCGGTACTAGACCGACGCTGACCCGGTGGGGCCGGCGGAGAGATCCTCTCTCCGCCGGCCCCACCGGCGT
>NZ_PKHA01000024.1:0-1586 GCF_002861525.1 Actinomyces urogenitalis
CCGGCCAGCAGGCGTGCTGGCACGCTCACCAGCGCCAGCACACCCACCAGACTCAACAACCAGACCAGGCCCGGTCTGGGTCGGGCCGGTCAGACCGTTTCTGACCGGCCCGACCCCCGGGGCTGGTTGGTTCAGGCGCGGCGGCGACGGATCAGCAGGCCACCCAGGCCCACCAGGCCCACAGCAACCACCCCGACCGCCACGTCCACACCCGTGACCGGCAGACGCTTGCCCAACGAAGCCACCGGCCCCACAGGCTTGGCTGGGACGGGTGTGTTGACCACACGACCCAGATCCACACTCACGCCCATCCGGTCGATCACAGCAGCCTTGGCCCAACCAGACAGGACGTAGCCCGCCGGCGCCTGGGTCTCCACCACACGGTAGGAACCAGCAGGAACACCCTCGAACACCACCCGGCCGTCCGCGCCACTGGTCACGGTGTCCAACACCTGCCCGGTAGTGGTGCGCAGCTCAAAGACCGCACCCACCAGAGGCGCACCAGCAGCGTCGGTCTTCACCAACGACACCACACCACGCACCAGCGCGTTCGTCACCGTCAGCCCCTCATCCGCGCTACCGGTGATAGCGGCCTCGTAACCAGCAACCGCATCCTCAACCACCGAGTACACGACCTCCTTACCAGCCTTGTTCACCGGCAGGCCATCGAACACGCCCGCCCACTCATTGGCGGCAGACAGCTCGACACTCCAGGTCGTCCCACGCCTTGGTCACGCTCACCGTGCGCACCGCCGGGGTGTGGATGTTGGTGATCGTGGTGCCCTCGATGCTCTTCTCATACCCCTCAGGCACACCCACCTCGTCCACGCTGTAGGCGATCTCGATGCCCTTGGCGTCGAAGGTCGGCAGGCCGGTGAAGGTGAAGGACCCGTCACCATCTGCGGGCACCTCCACCGTCTTACCCGTGGCGGCACCGTTTGCGAGGAGCTCGACCGTCACGGAGTCGGGCCGGATCCCGTCCTGGTTATCGGCGTCGTCCCACACCTTCTTTCCGGAGACAGAGGTCTTCGGGTTCTCCATAGTGTTCGTGACCGTCCACGAGTCACCGTCCTGCGCGACCTTGACCGTGTAGTCGTGGCCACCAGCCGACAACTTGCCGTTCTCGACGCCCTGCTCGGCCACCGTGTAGGCGATCGCCTTACCCTCAGCCGTGTACTGGTCCAGGCCCTCAAAGATGTGGCTCCAGGAGCCATCCTCAGCGTTACCGTCCAAGGTGACCGGGTCACCAGAGGCCACACCGTCGGCGTACAACTGCACCAACACGGCCGGAGCCGCGTCAGCGTCAATACCGGCCCAGGCCTTCGTCACCGCGACAGACACCTTCCCAGTGATCGTGTTCGTCACCGTGAAACCACCAGCAGCAGTACCCGAGTAGGCCGTGGAGTAGCCAGACACCTCGTCCTCAGAGACCGTGTAGGCGATCTCCTTGCCGGCCTTGAACTTGGGCAGGCCAGAGAAGGAGCCCTTCCATTCGCTCTCGGCATTCAGCGTCAACGTCTGATTGTCCACGACCTCACCGTCGGCGAGGAGCCTGACCGTCACAGAGTCCGGACGCTGGCCGTCCT
>NZ_PKHA01000025.1:0-1350 GCF_002861525.1 Actinomyces urogenitalis
TTTGGCCATCCCCATGTCCTCGGCGACCTGCTTCTGCAGGATTCCTGAGACGACAAGCGCGACCGCGTCGCGCTTGAACTCGTCGGTGTAAGCGATCTTCGCCATGGATGCCATCCTTTCAGCACGACCCTTTCGAGGAAGTCATGCGGTCTTGGAGTCAACCAAACCTTCAACGGACCCCAGGTCATTCAAGACCCGGCTCGTCCGCATCGGTCACGAGGGCGCGCTCTTCGGCAACGACGAGCACCTCAGCTCCTTCGAGAACTTCACCGAGAACCTCGTTAACCGCCCATTCGAGGGAATCGAGCGCGTCTTCTCCCCCGCTAATAGCCTCAGCTTCCCGGTCGTTTACCCGTATGAGCGCCGCGCCACCGATCGGTACAACACCGGCTTCGTCAGCGCCGTGTTCATCAACGATTCGTGCCCATGCGGCGTCCAATGCACCTGGCGTCATGACCCGCACCCGGACGCGATAGGTGAGATCTTGGGTTGTGTGTCGATCGAACCAGTCGTTCGATAATGTCCAAATTGTCATATCTCAAGTGTCAGGCTACGTTGCTGACGCCGCAACCAGTACGCGACACATTATTGTGGCGCTGGGCGCAGACACCCAACGGCACGAGCTGAGCACGACCGTTGAGGCGACTTCGAACGGTTTGATCGTGGCAACCTGTTGACGTGGCGCACGACGACTACGCCTCACCCCTCGATGAAGTGGACCATCAGGAACTCTCCTGGGTGAACCGGTTCGATTGTGCCGGTATCAGTGGTAGTCGACGAACTCAACGACGTCAGCGCCGGTCATCAGGCTCTTCACAGGTTGGGGTCCGTTGAAGGTTTGGTTGACTCCAAGACCGCATGACTTCCTCGAAAGGGTCGTGCTGAAAGGATGGCATCCATGGCGAAGATCGCTTACACCGACGAGTTCAAGCGCGACGCGGTCGCGCTTGTCGTCTCAGGAATCCTGCAGAAGCAGGTCGCCGAGGACATGGGGATGGCCAAAATTACCCTCCAAGCCTGGGTCCGCGACGCTGGCTTCCAGTCCCATGGGATGACCCCGACCACCGATCGTGAGCAGCGCAAGGACATGGCTCAGGCGTGACGCCGGATCCGTGAGTTGGGGATGGAGAACGAGGTCCTACGGGGAGCGGCGGCGTATCTGTCGCAGGCTCATCACGCCCCCAAAATGATCTACCCGCTCGTGAAGGAGATGGCCGCGGTCGGTGCCCCCGTGAGGGTGGCGGTGGCGGTCGCGTGTCGGGTGTTGGGATTCTCCAAGCAGGGCTACTACAAGTGGCTCAAGCAGCCGGTCTCGGCCCGCGAGGCCGAAGAGCGTGAACTGATCGCCGT
>NZ_PKHA01000026.1:0-852 GCF_002861525.1 Actinomyces urogenitalis
GAGCGCCGTTTCGAGGGTGTCACTGTGGTCGGGGTGGATGAGCGCGTGTGGCGCCGCACCCGCCGCGGTGACAAGTACGTCACCGTGATCATCGACCTGACCCCCATCACGAATGGCACCGGTCCTTCGCGCCT
This sequence comes from Actinomyces urogenitalis, assembly GCF_002861525.1. Taxonomy (NCBI): domain Bacteria; kingdom Bacillati; phylum Actinomycetota; class Actinomycetes; order Actinomycetales; family Actinomycetaceae; genus Actinomyces; species Actinomyces urogenitalis. Next base: position 135 of record NZ_PKHA01000026.1, read on the forward strand.
GCTGGACGTGGTCGAGGCCCGCTCCAAGCACGCGTTCAAATCGTGGCTCGCCGCGCGCGACAAAGCCTGGCGCGACGCGGTGGAGGTCGTCGCGATGGATGGGTTCACCGGGTTCAAGACCGCCGCCGCCGAAGAGCTCCCCGACGCCATCCCCGTGACGGGTCCCTTCCACGTGGTCCGGCTGGCCGCAGACGCCCTCGATGCCTGTCGGCGCCGGGTACAGCACGACATCCATGGCCGACGCGGCCGCACAGGTGATCCGCTGTACGCGGCACGCAGAACCCTGCACACCGGAGCCGACCTGCTCACCCCCCGCCAGCAGGGCCACCTCGAGGCACTGTTCGCCGACGACGCTCACGTCGAGGTCGAAGCGACCTGGGGGATCTACCAACAGATGATCGCCGCCTACCGCGACCCCGACCGCTCGCCAGGCCGACAGCTGATGCGCCGCCTCATCAACGCCGTCAGCGCCGACGTCCCGGCACCACTGAACGAAGTAATCACCCTAGGCCGGACCCTGAAGAAACGCGGCGCGGACGTGCTCGCCTACTTCGACCGACCCGGAACCAGCAACGGCCCCACCGAAGCCATCAACGGACGCCTCGAGCACCTACGAGGCTCCGCCCTCGGACTGCGCAACCTGACCAACTACATCGCCCGATCTCTCCTCGAAGCAGGCGGCTTCAGACCCCAACTACACCCTCAACTGTGAAGAGCC
>NZ_PKHA01000027.1:0-689 GCF_002861525.1 Actinomyces urogenitalis
CTCGGGAAACTCACCCCCGTCGAGTTCGAACTCATCATGAAACCAACCGCAACACTGGCGGCATAAACCCGGAGGTCAACCAAACCTTCAGCAGTCCCGGATCATCGAGCTGGGCTGCCGCATCGCCCGCGGGTTCCGCAACGTCGAGCACTACCGCCTCCGCATGCTCCTCATCACCGGAGGCCTCGACGCCTCACCCCACACTCAACTCTGAAGAGCCGGTTAAGGCCCTCAACGGTCGAGAATGGTGCTGCCCGGCCTGGGGTCGACTGTTCACGACCTGAAGCGAGGGGTCTCATTGGGTGCTCGCGCGGACCTCAAGAAGGGGGTGGCCAGCGTCACGCGAAATCAAGTTGACCAATGCCGGGGCGGGATGGTTAAAGTACTCCTCGCTGCCGCACGGAGGCAACGGTTCCAAGGCAGTCAACTGGATAACGATATTGGTTCGAAATCAAGCCCAAGAGATCGGGATCACGAATTCCGGACTTGACGGAAACGAAATCTTCCAACTATTCTAATCCAGTCGCCTTGAGGGGCGGAACGAAAGGCCAAAGGCCTTCGGGAAAAACCTCATGGGTGTGTTGTTTGAGAACTCGATAGTGTGTCATGTTTTTTATGCCATAGTGGGATGGCTGGCCCTGGTTTTTTGGGGTTGGTTGTTCTTGTTTTGTTTTGGTTTGCCTGCCTTG
>NZ_PKHA01000028.1:0-465 GCF_002861525.1 Actinomyces urogenitalis
CTCGCGGATCCGGCGTAACGCCTGGGCCATGTCCTTGCGCTGCTCACGATCGGTGGTCGGGGTCATCCCATGGGACTGGAAGCGAGCGTCGCGGACCCAGGCTTGGAGGGTAGTTTTGGCCATCCCCATGTCCTCGGCGACCTGCTTCTGCAGGATTCCTGAGACGACAAGCGCGACCGCGTCGCGCTTGAACTCGTCGGTGTAAGCGATCTTCGCCATGGATGCCATCCTTTCAGCACGACCCTTTCGAGGGAGTCATGCGGTCTTGGAGTCAACCAAACCTTCAACGGACCCTCCCGTTGATGGCCTCGGTGCCGCCGTTGCTCGCGCCGTGGGTATCGAAGTAGGCCAGGAACGCTGTCCGCCATCGACGCAGGGTCTTGCCCAGTCGCGCAGTCTCGGGGATCGGGCATGACGGCAACGTGGCGATGAGCTGCTCGGCGAGTTGGCGTCCTCGTGCGGGGG
>NZ_PKHA01000029.1:0-363 GCF_002861525.1 Actinomyces urogenitalis
TTGGCCAACACAAACAACAACACCACCCCCAACCACACGGTACGGGGCCGGTGAGGCAAAGAAAACAACGCTGCGCGTCCACTATACGGTCCAGGACCAACCCCAACACCAACCCCCCCCCACAAGGCGGGGGATCGTGTACGGCCCGACAAGACGTCTCGGTGGTCATAGCGGGGGAGCCACGCCCGGCCCCATTCCGAACCCGGAAGCTAAGACCCCCAGCGCCGATGGTACTGCACCCGCCAGGGTGTGGGAGAGTAGGACACCGCCGAGCACACAACCCAAAACAGGGTCGAAGGCCCCACACCACCACCCACCCAAGGGACGGCATGGTGTGGGGCCTCCCCACACCCCACCAAGCAC
>NZ_PKHA01000003.1:0-165707 GCF_002861525.1 Actinomyces urogenitalis
AACCAAGGCAGGCAAACCAAAACAAAACAAGAACAACCAACCCCAAAAAACCAGGGCCAGCCATCCCACTATGGCATAAAAAACATGACACACTATCGAGTTCTCAAACAACACACCCACCGGAATTTCACTTTCCACATTTCGTGGACCGCTTCTTTCCGGAAGCGCCCGATGAACTTTAGTGAGTCTTTTTTTTGAAGTCAAACCGGATTCTCGTGATCCCGATCTCTTCAATGACTCTCTTCAGTTCTCGGCTCCCGAAGGCCTCGGAGATCTCTCCGCCGCCGTTCGGGCCGCAGAGAACAATACGCAGCCTTTATCCGGCGGTCAAATGATGAGGCGGTGACCCTGCGCACAGCGCACGGTCACCGCCTCGTCATGGCAGCTCTCAGGCCTGGGGCGTCTCCTGACACGCCACTGCCAGGTTACGGCGGCCCTTACGCACCAGCACTACTCCCCCGGCCAGAAGGTCGTCCTTGGTCACCACGCGGTCCTCATCCTCGACTTTGACGTTATTGAGGTAGGCACCGCCACCGGCGACCGTCTTGCGTGCCGCGCTGCGTCCCTTCTCCAGGCCCGCCGCCACCAGCAGGTCAACGATGGTTGAGCGCCCGACCTCCAGCTGCGCCGTCGGCAGGTCCGCCGTCGCCTGCAGCACCGTGGCCTCATCCAGATCGCTGAGCTCGCCGCGCCCCCACAGCGCCTGGGTGGCAGCCTCGGCGCTCTCCACTGCGGCCGCGCCATGGACCCAGGTGGTGACCTCACGGGCCAACACCTTCTGGGCCTCGCGGGCCTTGGGGTTGTCCTGGGTCGCCCGCTCCAGGCGCTCGATCTCCTCACGGTCCAGGAAGGTGAAGACCTTGAGGAAGCGCACGACGTCGACGTCGTCGACCCGCAGCCAGAACTGGTAGAAGGCGTAGGGGCTGAGCATCTGCGGGTTGAGCCAGATCGCCCCGCCCTCGGTCTTGCCGAACTTGGTGCCGTCCGCCTTCGTGATGAGCGGGTTGGTCATCACGTGCACGGACTCGCCCTCCACCTTGTGGATGAGGTCCATGCCGCCCACAAGGTTGCCCCACTGGTCGTTACCGCCCACCTCCAGGGTGCACCCGTAGCGGCGGAAGAGCTCCAGGTAGTCATTGGCCTGGAGGATCTGGTAGCTGAACTCCGTGAAGGAGATGCCCTCCTCGCTAGCCAGACGGCGCGCCACGATGTCCTTGGACAGCATTGTCCCCATGCGGAAGTGCTTGCCCAGGTCACGCAGGAAGTCGACCGCGGTCATCTGACCGGTCCAGTCCAGGTTGTTGACGATCCGGGCCGGGTTGTCTCCCTCGAAGTCAAGGAGGTTCTCCAGCTGCGCCTGCAGGCTCCTGGCCCACCCGGCCACGACGTCCTTCGTGTTCAGGCTGCGCTCGCCCTTCGCCCTCGGGTCACCGATGAGACCCGTTGCGCCGCCTACCAGGGCCAGCGGGTGGTGGCCGGCCATTTGGAGGTGCCGCATCACCTTGACGGCAACGAGGTGGCCGTGGTGCAGGCTCGGTGCCGTCGGGTCGAAACCGCAATAGAAGGTGACACTGCCCTCATTGAGCGCTGCTCGCAGCGCGTCGATGTCGGTGTGCTGGGCGATCAGGCCCCGCCACTGCAGCTCATCCAGGATGTCGGTCACGGTCGTGAGCCTTCCAGGTCTTGTTCAAACACGGTCCCGTCCCGGTCCGGGCGCGGGGCTGGGACCCACAGGCCTCAGCCCCGCTAGTCTGCCATGCCCGCTACCTTCCGGCCGCTCACGTCCGTCTCAGGAACGACGGCGAGGCCGCGCCGCCCGGTAGGGCGAGACGCTGGGCTCTGCCTCCAGCCAGAAGCGCCACGGGAAGCGCTGCGCGTCACCGCCCGGCCCACTCACGCCGGTGCGCGGCCCCTGACGCACGAGCGCGGGGTCGACCTGGCCAGGCCCTGGGAGCGCCAGACAGAGTCTGCTGCCCACCGGCCCGATACGAGCGCCGTCGTCCTGCCGTGACAGCCCCAGCGCCTGGGCGAGACGCGCCGGGCCACGTGCGAGGTCACGGTCCTGCCGAGCAGCAACACGCCGGGAGCGAGCCAGCTCCTGTCCCGCCACCACCTCGCCTGCTCGCAGCAGGACCGCCCGCGACAGGCCGGCAGGCCCGCACACAAGGTTGACGCAGTAGTGCATGCCGTAGGTGAAGTAGACGTAGACCGCACCGGCAGCCTCGAACATGGCTGCGTTGCGCGCCGTCTGACCGCGGTAGGCGTGGGAGCCGGGGTCTGTCTCACCCCGGTAGGCCTCGACCTCGGTGAGCCTGACCGAGACCTCACCCTCCTGCGAGCAGGAGGTCACCACTGCCCCCAGAAGCAGCGGCGCAACCTCCACACTGTCGCGCTCCAGCAGCCGCAGGACGGGAGCCGGTGTCTCCACGGCCCCGTCAGCCTCGCTCACGTCCTCAGGCCTCGTCGACCTCCGCCGTCTCCCACTGCCCGGATCCCAGCGGCCCCGAGGGCCCGTCCAGAAGGGATCCTTCCCAGGCGAAGACGCGCAGCTCAGCGCTGTGCTCGATAGCCCGGGCAAGCTGCTCGACCACTCGCACCGGGGCGGTCCCGCCGTGCCCGGACCGCGCCGCCACCGAGCCCTCGGCAGAGAGCACCTGACGCACTGCCGGCGTCAGACACTCGTCGATGCGGGCGAAGTCGTCGTCGGACAGGTCCCACAGCTCGATCCCACGCTTCTCGCACTCGCGCACGCAGGCGCCGGAGATCTCGTGGGCCTGACGGAAGGGCACGCCCTGCTTGACCAACCACTCGGCCACGTCCGTGGCCAGCGAGAATCCCTGGGGAGCCAACTCAGCCATCCGGTCGTAATGGAGGGTCATCGTCTCCACCATGCCGCTGACTGCCGGCAGCAGGATGGCCAGGGTGTCCACGGCGTCGAAGACAGGCTCCTTGTCCTCCTGGAGATCACGGTCGTAGGCCAGCGGCAGGGCCTTGAGGGTGGCCAGCAGCCCAGTCAGGTCCCCGATGAGGCGGCCAGCCTTGCCTCGGGCGAGCTCGGCCACGTCCGGGTTCTTCTTCTGCGGCATGATCGAGGAGCCGGTGGAGAAGGAGTCGTCCAGGGTGACGAAGCCGAACTCCTTGGTGTTCCAGATGATGATCTCCTCGCTCAGCCGCGAGACGTCCACGGCCGTCATCGCCAGGATGAAGGAGAGCTCGGCGACCACGTCACGAGCCGCCGTGCCGTCGATGGAATTCTCCGCCGAGGAGTCAAAGCCGAGGTCAGCCGCCACCGCATCGGGGTCCATGCCCAGGGTGTTGCCTGCCAGGGCGCCAGAGCCGTAGGGGCTCACCGCTGCGCGCACGTCCCAGTCCTCCAGGCGCTCGACGTCGCGCATGAGCGGCCAGGCGTGGGCCAGCAGCTGGTGGGCCACAAGAACCGGCTGAGCGTGCTGCATGTGAGTGCGCCCCGGCATGATGGCCTCGCCGGCGCGAGACGCCTGGTTGACCAGGGCGTCGACGACGTCGAGCACGAGGCCAGCCACGTGCCGGGCCTGGTCACGCAGGTACATGCGGATGAGGGTGGCGATCTGGTCGTTGCGTGAGCGGCCGGCGCGCAGGCGGCCGCCGAGGTCCTGGCCCGCGCGCTCCATGAGACCGCGCTCCAGGGCGGTGTGGACGTCCTCGTCCTCAGGAGCGGGGGCGAAGGTACCGGCGACGACGTCCTCCTCCAGCTGGTCCAGGGCGGCCAGCATGCCATCGAGCTGGGCCTCGTCCAGGAGCCCGGCGCTCGCCAGCGCACGGGCATGGGCGCGCGACCCGGCGATGTCGTAGCGGGCCAGCCGCCAGTCGAAGTGGGTGGAGACACTCAGCGCTGCCAGGGCCTGGGCCGGCCCGCCGGAGAAGCGCCCGCCCCACAGGCTGATGCCTGCCGGGCTCGTGGAGGATGCGGCCGGTGCCGCGGGACCAGGCGTCGTCTGACTCGTCATAGGCCCATTGTGGGCCATCGGTGCGGCTCAGGGCGACACTGCCCAGCCTCGGCACGCCCGCCGCTCGTTGGCGCGGATCGTACCCCGTGCCGCCAGTGGCACAATCGCGCCCCGTGACCGACGCGTTCCTTCCGACCGCGCAGTCCTGCCCGACGTTCCGCACGCCGGGCCCGTCCTTGTCCTTCCCTCGCTAGGAGACCCCATGAGCACGCAGACCCACCGGGCCTCTGGTGACCATCACGTCGAGATCTACGACAACCCTGCCGACTCCGTCGGCTCGTGGATGATCGCCATCCTCGTGACCGCGATCCCGGTCGTCGGGTTCATCTACCTCGTCGTCGTGGCATTCGGGGCCACCTCCTCGCCCTCACGCAGGAACTGGGCGCGTGCCACCTTCGCCTGGTACATCATCGGGGCCGTCGTTGCCGTAGTCCTCGGCCTGATCCTGGCGTCCACGGGTCTGCTCGCCGAGGCCCTGCGGTCCTGAGCGTGTGACGACGGCGGTCGGTCGCCTCCAGGTGAAGGTGACCGGCCGCCGTCGTCCTGCAGCCCAGACGGCTCGCGCGAACCGTCTGGGACGGGCCTCAGAAGCCCACGCCGTTGCCCAGGCGCACGTCACGCGCGGCCGCGAGCTTGGACTGCATGCCGTAGATCTCGATGAACCCGCGCGAGGAGGACTGGTCGAAGGTGTCGCCAGTCTCGTAGGTGGCCAGGTTGAAGTCGTACAGGCCGGTGTCGGTCTTGCGGCCGTTGACCACCGCACGGCCCCCGTGCAGCACCATGCGGATGTCTCCGGTGACGTACTTCTGCGTGTCCTCGATGAAGGCGTCCATGGACTTCTTCAGCGGCGAGTACCACTGGGCCTCGTAGACGAGCTCGCCCCAGGCCTGCTCCATCTGCTTCTTGTACCGACGCTGCATGCGCTCCAGGGTCACCGACTCCAGCGCCTGGTGGGCCTCGATCAGGGCGACCGCACCGGGGGCCTCGTAGATCTCACGGGACTTGATGCCAACCAGGCGGTCCTCCACCATGTCGATCCGCCCCACGCCCTGCGCGCCGGCACGGCGGTTGAGCTCCTGGATCGCCTGGAGCGGGGTGACGGGCTGACCGTCAATAGCGGTGGGAATGCCCTGCTCGAAGTGGACGACGACCTCGTCAGGCAGCGGCGGGTAGGTCGGGTCGTCGGTGTAGACGTAGACGTCCTTGGTCGGGGCGTTCCACAGGTCCTCCAGGAACCCGGTCTCGATGGCACGGCCCCACACGTTCTGGTCGATGGAGAAGGGGTTGTGCTTCGTGGTCTCGATCGGCAGGTTGTGCTTCTCGGCGTACTCGATCGCCACGTCACGGGTCAGGGCGAGGTCACGCACCGGGGAGATGCAGTCCATGTCCGGGGCCATCGAGGTGATCGCCACCTCGAAACGGACCTGGTCATTGCCCTTGCCCGTGCACCCGTGGGCAACGGTGGAGGCACCGAACTGGCGAGCCGCCTTGACCAGGTGCTTGGCGATAACCGGACGCGAGATCGCCGAGACCAGCGGGTACTTGCCCTCGTACAGCGCGTTGGCCTTGAGCGCGGGCATGCAGTACTCGTTGGCGAACTCGTCACAGGCGTCAGCCACGTAGGCCTCCACCGCACCGCAGTCCAGGGCACGCTGACGAATGACCTCCAGGTCCTCCCCGCCCTGACCGACGTCGACCGCCACCGTGATGACCTCACGGCCTGTCTGCTCGCCGATCCAGCCGATGGCGACGGAAGTGTCCAGCCCGCCGGAGTAGGCCAGGACCACGCGGTCCTTGGATGCGCTCATATGTGTTTCCTTCATCGTGTTTGGTGCCACAGGAGGGCCCTGGGCACAGGTGGTCGTGGGTGGTGAGAGGTCCTAGGCCCGCGAGGCGGGATCAGCCAGTGAGAGCAGGTGGGTCCCCACCTGGCTGGCGACGTCCTGGCTGCGGGTGACGACCAAGACGGTGTCGTCTCCGGCGATGCACCCCAGGACCCCAGGAAGCATGGCGTCGTCAACGGCGGAGGCCAGCAGCTGCGCGGCCCCGGCCGGCGTGCGCAGCACGAGCTGCTGCCCCGCCCACTCGGCGGTGACCAGCAGGTCAGCGCACCAGCGTGCCAGGCGCGAGGTCGTGTGGTCGGCCAGGGCGCCGTCGGCCGAGGCTGGCGTGAGCCCGCCCTGGACCTGCCCGGGTGCTCCGGCCTCCGGGATGGCGTAGACCTGGGAGCCTCCGGCACTGCGGACCTTGGTGGCCCGCAGCTCAACCAGGTCGCGCGAGAGCGTGGCCTGAGTAGTGCTCACGCCGCGCTCGGCCAGTACCTGGCGCAGCTCGGCCTGGGACCGGATGCGTTCCTTGGCGAGCACCTGGGTGATCAGGGCGTGGCGCGCAGCCTTGGTCTGCGGGGCCGAGGACTGGACGGAGGTATCGGGACTGGACGCGCTCATGCAGCACCTGCCTGGGTCAGACGGCTGGCAAGGATCCGCCCGAGCTGCGCGGTGAAGGCCCCAGCCTGCTCATCGCTCAGGACAAAGGGCGGCGCCAACCGCAGGGTGTGTGGACGAGGGGCGTTGACGATGAACCCAGCCTCAAGGAGCTCAGCCGCCACCTCGCTGGCGGGGCCCACCTCCTCAGCCAGGCCGACACCACGCAGCAGGCCGCGGCCACGTACCTGGGTCACGCCCTCGAGCGCGGACAGCTGCCCCGCCCACTGCTCCCCCAGCTCACGCACCCGCTCCAGCAGACCCTGGGAGCGGATGGTGTCGATAACGGCCAGCGCGGCGGCGCAGGCCACCGGGTTGCCCCCGAAGGTCGTGCCGTGCTGCCCAGGCTGGAGGAGGCTGGCCGCCGCCCCGCTCGCCACGACGGCACCGATCGGAATGCCTCCGCCCAGGCCCTTGGCCAGGGTGACGACGTCAGGCACGACGCCGGGAGCCAGGAGGTGGTGGGCCATCCAGGCGCCGCAGCGCCCCATCCCGGTCTGAACCTCGTCAATGATGAGCAAGGCACCTGCGGCGCGGGTGAGCTCACGCGCCTGGGCGATATGGCCCTCGGGCAGCTCGCGCACCCCTGCCTCGCCCTGGATGGGCTCGATGATGAGCGCAGCGACGTCCGGTCCCATCGCCGCCGCCAGCGCCTGTACGTCGCCGGCAGGGACGAACTCGACCCCACCGGGCAACGGCTCAAAGGGCTCGCGGTAGGCGGCCTTGTGGGTCAGTGCCAGCGCCCCCATGGTGCGGCCGTGGAAGGCCTGCTCCAGCGCCAGCACGCGTGGGCGGGCCGTCCCGCCGTGGCGGCGGGCGATCTTGAAGGCAGCCTCGTTCGCCTCCGTACCCGAGTTCGCCAGGAAGACACGTGTCTCCTGCGGCGCGCAGGAGGGGAAGACGATCCCTGCCAGCTCCTCGGCCAGGCGGATCTGCGCGGGCGAGGTGAAGATGTTGGACACGTGCCCAAGGGTGGACAGCTGCTCGGTGACGGCTGCCACGACGGCTGGGTGGGCGTGCCCCAGGCAGTTGACGGCAATACCTGCCAGCAGGTCGGTGTAGGTCCGGCCGTCAGCGTCCGTGACCTCGGTGCCGGCGCCACGGACGAGCACGCGCTGGGGCGTGCCGAAGGTGTTCATCACCGCACCGGTGTAGCGCTGGGTCCAGTCCTGCTGGCTGCCAGCAACGTGCTGAGCCTGGCTCATAAGGACATCCCTCCCTTGGTCCGTGAGACGGCGGAGTGCTCGGGGTAGACGACGGTGCCCACGCCGTCGTCGGTGACGATCTCCAGCAGCATCGAGTGCGGCTCGCGCCCGTCGACCACGTGTGCCTGGCCCACGCCCCCGCGCACGGCTCGCAGGCAGGCCTCCATCTTGGGGATCATCCCCGACTCCAGCTCGGGCAGGAGCGCCTCCAGGGCGTCGACCCCGATCCGCGAGACCAGCGAGGAGCGGTCCGGCCAGGCGGAGTACAGGCCCTCGACGTCAGTGAGCATGATGAGCTTCTGGGCTCCCAGGGCGATAGCGATGGCCGCCGCCGCGGTATCAGCGTTGACGTTGAGGACGGTGGTCGGGTCGGTGACCAGCGGCGCGACCGAGGAGATGACCGGGATACGTCCCTGGTCAAGCAGCTCAGTCACCGGGCCGGGGTCGACCTCGACGACGTCGCCCACCAGGCCGACGTCCACGCTCTCACCGTCCACGGTGGCCAGGCGCTGGCGCGCCCGCAGCAGGCCGCCGTCCTCCCCGGAGATGCCGACGGCGTCAGAGTCGACCTCGTTGAGCAGGGAGACCAGCTCACGCTGGACCGAGCCGGTGAGCACCATGCGCACCACGTCCATGACCTCAGGGGTGGTCACGCGCAAGCCGCCGCGGAACTCGGACTCAATGCCCAGGCGCTGGAGCATGGCGTTGATCTGGGGACCTCCACCGTGGACGACGACGGGGCGCAGGCCTACCTGGTGCAGGAAGAGGATGTCCTGGGCGAAGGCTCGCTTGAGGGAGTCATCTACCATGGCGTTGCCGCCGTACTTGACGACGATCGTTGCCCCGCGGTAGGCGCGTAGCCAGGGCATGGCCTCCAGCAGGACCGAAGCCTTGTGGGTGGGGGTCAGGGCCTCCAGGGTGCTGACAGGCTCGGTGGATGTGGTGGGGGCCGCAGAGGTGGTCGAGGAAGTCATGTCGTGTAGTCCGCATTGATGGTGACGTATCCGTGGGTGAGGTCGTTGGTCCACACCGTGGCCTGGGCCTCACCGGCGTGCAGGGCGATGTCGATGCGGGTCTCGCGCGAGGTCATATCCACTAGTGACCGGTCCTCGCCCAGACCGCCGTGGCGGAAGATCGTCACCCCGTTGATCGTGACGTCGACCTCGTTCGGGTTGAAGGGGCACAGCCGCTCGGGCACGGTGCCCAGCTGGGACAGTACGCGGCCCCAGTTGGGGTCCTCGCCGGCGACGGCGCATTTGAGCAGGTTCGAGGCGCTGACCGTGCGTGCCGCCAGCTCAGCCGCCTCCTCGCTCACCGCACCGGTGACGGTGATGGCGATGTCATGGGTGGCACCCTCAGCGTCCGCCACGAGGCGCCGGCCGAGCCTACCCAGTACCTCGGCGACGGCCGCGTCCAGCTCGCCCTGACTGGGCGTCACGCCTGAGGCACCGGAAGCGAGCAGGACGACGGTGTCATTGGTGGACATGCACCCGTCGGAGTTGATCCGGTTGACCGTGCGGGCCGCTGCCTGGGACAGGGCGCGCTGGGCGGCGGCGGTCTCGACGACGGCGTCCGTGGTCAGCACGCACAGCATGGTGGCCATCCCCGGGGCGAGCATGCCCACGCCCTTGATCATGCCGCCGACCGTCCAGGTTGCCTTGCTGTCCTCGTGCGTGAGGGTCAGCGCGTCCTCCTTGGAGACGGTGTCCGTAGTCATGATCGCCGTGGCGGCATCGTGCCCGGCTGCGGGCGTGGCCGCCAGCGCCCGCGCCGCGGCGCCGGCGCCCTCCAGCACACGCTCCATGTCCAGGGGCTCGCCGATGACGCCAGTGGAGCACACCAGCACGTCACAGGCCGTCACGGCCTGGCTGGAGCCCATCTGGGCCGTGGACAGCAGGTGCGCCACCTGGGCAGCGGTGGCAGCGGCGTCGTCAGCCCCACGGGTCCCGGTGCAGGCGTTGGCGCTGCCGGAGTTGAGGATGACGGCGCGCGCGTGCCCGTCCGCCACGGCCCGCCGGGACCATGTCACGGGGGCCGCGACCACCCGGTTGGTGGTGAAGACGCCGGCCGCCACGTCCAGCGGGCCGTCATTGACGACCAGGGCGAGGTCCGGCTTGCCGGAGGCCTTGAGCCCAGCGCGTACGCCAGCGGCTCGGAATCCCTTGGCTGCGGTCACGCTCACGGTGCCACTCCTTCCGTCACCACACCGGTGGTCTCGTCCAACCCCAGTGCCAGGTTGAGGGACTGCACGGCGGCGCTCGCCGTGCCCTTGCCGAGGTTGTCGATCGCGCACATCATGACCGCTACCCCGGCACCGCGGTCATAGGCGACCTGGACCGTGGCCAGCCCCGATCCGGCCACGGCGCCGGTGGTCGGCCAGGTGCCCTCAGGCAGCAGGTCGATGAGGGCCTCTCCCTGTCCGGCAGCCCCGTAAGCGTGGGCCCAGGCCGATCGCAGGACCTCGTCCGGGTGCTCGCAGTGGAGGACCGAGTCGGTCACCGGAGCCGTCACGGTCGCCAGGATCCCACGGCTCATCGACACCAGGACCGGGGTGAAGGACAACCGGGTCGATCCCGGCGCCGCCCCGGCGACCTCCAGGTTCTGGACGATCTCAGGGATGTGGCGGTGGGTGCCGCCGACGGCGTAGGGCTGGGCCGAGCCCAGGGCCTCGGCCGCGCTCAGATGCGGCTTGAGGGACTTGCCAGCCCCGGAGTAGCCCACAGCCAGGACGGCGGTGACCTGGGAGGTGTCAATAAGCTCTGCTACCACGCCAGGCTGGGCCGCCAGGGTGACAGCCGTGACGTTGCAGCCAGGAACCGCCACCCGCGAGGTCGAGGCCAGCTCAGCGCGCTGGGCCCTGGCCTGGCTCTCGCCGGTGTGCAGGAGCTCGGGCATGCCGTAGGTCCAGGCTCCGGCGTACTCAGTGCCGTAGAAGGCCTGCCAGGCCGCAGCGTCAGTCAGTCGGTGATCCGCGCCGCAGTCGATGAGGAGGGTAGGGCTGCCACGCTCAGCATCGAGAGCCTCGATCTGGGCAGTCAGGGCTCCCGAGGCTCCGTGAGGCAGGGCAAGGAAGACGACGTCGTGCTCAGCCAGCCGCTCGGCCTGCGTGGGCTCAACCACTCGCTGTGCCAGCGAGCGGAGATGGGGGTGGTGCTGCCCCAGGAGCGTGCCGGCCGAGCTTGCGGCCGTCAGGGCACCGATCTCAATATCGGGGTGGGCGGCCAGGAGGCGAAGAACCTCTCCGCCGGCGTATCCCGTCGCACCGGCGACGGCTGCTGTCCAGGTCATACAGAAACCATACGCCCGACTGCATACAAATACGAAAGCGACGGGGTGGGACCCCCGTCGCCTTCCTCACACCTGAGCTGGCGTCAGTCTCGGCAGGACTACTCCTGGCCCGACGTCAAGCTGGCCGCGATCGTGCCAGCCCACTGGCGCGCCGCGTCAAAGTCCCGGTAGTCGCCCTCGGCGGCCCCGCCCAGGCGAGCGATGGTCCGCTCACGCAGGGAGAGCTGAGTCGGGTCAAAACGCCCAGCGAAGGTCTTGTGGTCCTCCGGGTCAAGAGCCAGCAGCACCGGCCCGATCCTGTGAGGGTCGGAGATAGCACCCTTAGGCAGGCCAGACAGGCCGACGGAGAAGGCCCACACCGGGTGCCCCTCCAGCTCCTCGCGGAAGCGCTTGGTGAAGTCCACGGCCTCAGGCGTCCAGTGGGTCATGTAGACAGCGCTGCCCAGGATGAAGGCGTCATAGCCCGACACGTCCGTGACGTCCTCAGGCTTGGCGACGTCCACCGTGAGGTCAGCCTCGCGCAGACGCTCAGCGATGACCTCGGCCACGCTCTCGGTGGCGCCGTGACGGGAAGAGCAGGTCAAGAGGATCTTCATACCTCCAGTATGGCGGAATCGGCCCGTTCAGGAGGTGTCGAGAAGTCCCAAAGACTGAGCCGTGAGCACTTGCACACCGGCCCGCCGTACCTGGCCAGGCACGGCGGGCCGGTTGGCCTGCGATCAGATTGCTCAGGCGGAACGCAGCTGCGCCCCCAAACGCTTGGCTGCGCGCTTGACCACGCGCTTGCGCACGCTGGCAGTCTCCTCAGCGGTCAGGGTGTGGTCACCGCGAAGGCGCAGGGAGAAGGCCAGTGACTTGCGCCCGGCCCCCAGCTGCTCACCGCGGAAGACGTCGAACAGACGCACCTCCTCAGCCAGCTCGCCGGCGGCCTCGCGGATCACCGCCTCGACCTCCCCGGAGGTGACAGCCTCATCGACGACCAGGGCGATGTCCTCCTTGGCAGCCGGGAAGGTGGAGACGGCCTTGACCTGCAGGACGCCAGCGGCCTCGGCGGCCTCCAGTAGCGGCTCCAGGTCGATCTCGACGGCGCAAGCGCGCGCGGGCAGGCCCAGCTCCTTGGCCGTGCGCGGGTGCAGCTCACCAGCGTGGGCCACGACGGCGCCAGGCACGAGCTCCTTGCCCTTGCGGGTCGAGGCCAGACGGATCTGCGCGGTGCGCCCCGGGTGCCAGGGCGCGTAGGGCTGGTCCGGCGCCGCGACCTCGACCGCCACGCCCAACGTCGCCGCCACGGTCCGCACGACCTCGACGGCGTCGGCCCAGTCCCAGGCGCGCGCCGTCCCCAGGACCCCGGCCCGCTCACGCTCACCGGCCAGCACCGCGCCCACGTGGGTGGGCTGGTAGGGGATACCGGCCTCCAGGGCGGCCAGCTCGTCGTCGGTAGGACGGCGGTCCACGCCCACGATCGGCGCAGGCACCGTGCCTGCCGGCAGCGTGACGGTGCCGACCTCGTAGACGGCGACGTCGCCAAGCCCGCGAGACACGTTGCGCCGGGCCACGTCAACCAGGGAGTCGAGCACGCTGGTACGCATGAGCGGGGCGTCCTCGGCCAGCGGGTTGGCCAGGCGCATCGCCTGGCGACGCGGGTCGTCACCCGCGATGCCCAGGCGGTCGTGGACGTCCCCGATGAAGGGATAGGACAGCACCTGGGTGAGCCCCGCGTCCGCCAGCGCGGCCACCACCTGGCGCCGGGCGCGCTGACGCGGCGTCAGTCCGGTGCCGGCAGGGGCCGTGGGCACGATGACGGGGATGTTGTCATAGCCGTCCAGGCGGGCGACCTCCTCGGCGAAGTGCGCCGCTCCCACGAGGTCCGGGCGCCAGGTCGGGGGCGTGACGGCGAGCAGCTCGTGACCGGCCTCGTCCGCCCCGGCAGCCTTCACCGTGCAGCCGATCATCGTCAGCAGCTCGCTGACCCTCTCGGTACCGTAGGCGACCCCGGTCAGGCGCTGCGCGGCGTCGGAGCGGATGAGGATCGGGGCGGGAGCCACCGTGCGGTCCACGTCCGTGGACACCGGGTCCGCGGTACCGCCGCCGTACTCCACCAGCAGGTCCACGGCCCGCTGCGCCGCCACGGGGGCCAGCGCCGTGTCCACGCCACGCTCGTTGCGCTTGGAGGACTCGGTAGGCAGCTTGTGCCGACGTGCCGAGCGGGCGATCGAGACGGCGTCGAAGTGGGCGGCCTCGATGAGCACGTCAGTCGTCGTGGCGTCCACCTCCGCCGCGGCGCCGCCGAAGACACCGGCCAGTACCAGGGGACGGGAGCCCAGACCCTGCGGGGAGTCAGCGATGACGAGGTCCTCGGGGTCGAGCTCGCGGGTGACCTCATCCAGGAAGGTCAGGCTCTCCCCCTCCTCGGCGCGGCGCACGACGATGGGCGCGTGCACCTTGGCCAGGTCAAAGGCGTGCAACGGCTGGCCCAGGTCCAGCATGACGTAGTTGGTCACGTCCACGGCCAGGCTGATCGGGCGCATCCCGGCGGCGGTCAGGCGTTCACGCATCCACGCCGGGCTCGGGGCAGCCGGGTCGATCCCGCGCACCACGCGGGCCACGTAGCGGTCGGCCCCGGGGCGTCCGTGGATCGGGCGGGGGTCGGCAGGAATCTCGACGGCGAAGCCGCCCTCCCCCGTCTGCGCCACGCCGTGGGGGTAGAGGCCCGGGTTGGTCCCGTCCGCGGGGTCCGTGAAGACGGCGCCGGTGGAGTGGGAGTACTCGCGAGCCACCCCGCGCATGGAGAAGCAGTACCCCCGGTCCGGGGTGATGTTGATCTCCAGGACCTCCTCGCCCAGGCCGAGCAGCGGGATCGCGTCCGTTCCTGGCTCCGGCAGCTCCTCGCCGTCGTGCCCGTGGGCGGCCAGCCACTGGTCGAGCACGATGATGCCCGAGTGGTCCTCGCCGATGCCCAGCTCGCGGGCCGAGCAGATCATGCCGTCCGAGGTGTGGCCGTAGGTCTTGCGTGCAGCGATGGCGAAGTCACCAGGCAGGACAGCGCCGGGCAGGGAGACGACGACGCTGTCCCCCACCTCGAAGTTGTGTGCCCCGCACACGATGCCGCGGCTGGGTAGCTCCGAGGGCTCCTTGCCCGTGCCGGGAGCGTCATTGTGCTGCGGGCCCACGTCCACGCGGCAGTAGTTGATGACCTTGCCGTTGGACTGCTCCTTGGCCTCACGGGTGAGGACCTTGCCGACCACGAGGGGGCCGGTGACTGAGGGGGGAACGGTGCGCTCCTCCTCCAGGCCCACCTTGACCAGGTCAGCCGCCAGCTGGGCCGCAGTGGTGCCGGAAGGAACGTCCGCGTGCTCGCGAAGCCACTCGATCGGGACGTAGGGCATGTCAGTTCCCCTTTCCGGTGGTACCGAACTGCTGGGAGAAACGGATGTCTCCCTCGACGATGTCATGCATGTCTGCGATGCCGTGACGCAGCATGAGCGTGCGCTCCAGCCCCATGCCGAAGGCGAAGCCCGTGTAGACCTCAGGGTCGATGCCGCAGGCAATGAGCACGTTGGGGTTGACCATGCCGCAGCCTCCCCACTCGATCCAGCCCGGCCCGCCCTTCTTCTGGGGGAACCACAGGTCCATCTCGGCACTGGGCTCGGTGAAGGGGAAGAAGGAGGGGCGCAGGCGGGTACGCGCCTCGGGGCCGAACATGGCGCGGGCGAAGTGGTCCAGCGTGCCCTTCAGGTGCGCCATGGTCAGTCCCTTGTCCACCGCCAGGCCCTCGACCTGGTGGAAGACCGGGGTGTGAGTGGCGTCCAGCTCGTCAGAGCGGAAGACCTTGCCCGGACAGGCCACGTACAGCGGGGGCTCTTGAGCGAGCATGACGTGGGCCTGGACCGGGGAGGTGTGGGTGCGCAGGACCAGGTTGGCCTTCTGTCCCTCGCCGGCTCCTACCGAGGGGCCGTCGACGTAGAAGGTGTCCTGCATCTGACGGGCCGGGTGGTCGGCGTCGAAGTTGAGGGCGTCAAAGTCGAACCACTCGTGCTCCGTCTCCGGGCCCTCCGCGATGGACCAGCCCATGGAGACGAAGAAGTCGGAGACCTCGTCCACGAGCACGTCCAAGGGGTGGCGGGCGCCGCGAGCCACGCGGTCCGTGGGGACGGTGACGTCCACGGCCTCGGTGGCCAGCATCTGCTCCTCAGCCTCGGCCTCCAGCACCTCCTGGCGCGCTGCCAGCGCTGCGTTCAGGCGTCCGCGCGCACCGCCCAGCAGCTTGCCCGCGGCCGGCTTGTCAGCCTTGTCCAGGGAGCCGATCGCGCGGTTGGTGCGGGCCAGCACGGAAGAGTCCCCTGTGTAGGTCAGACGCACCTCCTTCAGACCGGGGAGGTCCGCTGCGGCGGCGACCGCTGCCAGCCCTTCCTCCACGAGCGCGTTGATGCCTGCCTCGTCCAGGGGCGAGAGAGCCCCGGGTGCGTCAGTCATGGGGTGTGTGCCTTCCAGCCGTACATGGCCCCCTGGCCGGACGCACCCGGTCGGTGCTCTCCAGTCAGGGAGTGCTTCGTCTCCCAGGGTAGTCGTCACCCCTTGGCCTCCAAACTTGGCAGGCCACGGGGTGCGCCACATGGCGGCGGGCAGCCGCTGAGCGAACCTGATTCGCTAGTGCAGCACCCAGCGGAAGAAGGACTCGGCCAGCACCGGCTGATCAGCCTCCTGGTGGCCCCGCCCAGGACGAGCCGCCTGCGTGCCCGCCGCCAGCGCAGCCTCACGCAGGTAGCCCTCCATGGCGTCCAGGTCCCGGAACTGGCTGACGTGGCGGCGCACGGCAGCCACCTTGGCCTCCAGGTCCGTGGTCTGGACCTCCACCAGGTGGTTAGCCTCCTTGTGCCCCTGGAACCAGACCTCGTCCACCTCATGGGGCTCCAGCCCAGCGGCTGCCAGCTCCCGGTAGTCGAAGGGGTTGCCGCTGGCTGGGTAGGCCGCCTCGACGACGGCACGGCCCACCGCACGATGGTCCGGGTGGTTGGCCGCGACCGAGGCGAAGTTGTACTCCGGGGACATCGACAGCACCAGGGACGGACGCCAGCGACGGATCGCCGCCACGACCTGCCGTACCAGCCCGTGCCCCTCAGCCACGTGCCCGTCAGCGAAGCCGTCGAGGAAGACGACCTGGCTGACCCCCAGGCCCGCCGCTGCCGCCTGCTGCTCGGCCTGACGGACCTGGGACATGTTCTCCTGCCCCTCAGCCTCGTAGCCGCCGGCATCGCCAGAGGTCACCACGAGCAGGCAGACCTGCGCACCCTCCCGCACGAGGCGGTGGATCGTGGCGCCGGCACCGACGTCAGCATCGTCTGGGTGGGCATAGACGCCCAGGACCCGGTCGTGTCCCAGGGCCTCAGCCATTGATCGCGGCGTTGCCCGCGTCCTGCGCGGCCTTGACGCCCTCAGCCACGTCCACTCGGCCCAGGAAGACCTCCTTGAGGGACTCGCCCGTGGCCTCCATGCCGGCCTGGATCTTGGCGCCGAAGGGGCCGGGAAGGGCGGTGTCGTCGATCTCCATCATGGCCGAGACGTCCACGCCCGCGTCCTTCCAGTAGGCGCTCCAGGTGTCCTGGGCGCCGGTGTTGCCGGGCAGGCCAACGCCGGTCTTGCCCAGTGCCCCGGAGCCCTCGGCGCTGCCCAGCCAGGCCAGCAGCTTGGTGACCGCCTCGGCCTGCCTGGAGTCCGCGCTACCGGCAGCAGCCGTGTAGTTTGTCACCCCACCACGGCCCTGGGGGCCCTGCGGCAGCTTCACGATGCCCCACTCGAAGGAGGCCCCGTCCTTGATGTTGGCCAGGTTGTAGGCACCGGACTGGAACAGCGCCATCTTGCCCTGGATGAACTGATCGCGGGAGAAGTCGCCGTTGTCGTTGGTGTCAGCGGCCGAGGGGGCCACGTGCGAGGTGTTGATGAGGTCCACGAGGTAGCCAAAGGCCTGCACGCCTGCCTCGGAGGCGAAGGTGAACTGGCCGTCAGCGTCCTGGTAGGTCGCACCGTTGGCCCCGAGGTAGGGCAGGTAGATCGCCTGCAGGTCGAGAGCAGCGTTGTATCCGAACTGCACGATGTTCGAGGCGTCGAAGTCGGCGTCAGCCGGAGTCTTGCCCGCAGCGTCCAGGGTGAGCTTGGTGGCGATCTCGCGCAGCGTATCCGAGGACGCCGTGGGGTCCCAGGCCAGCGAGGCCAGGTCGTCAACGCTCACGCCAGCCGCGTCCAGCAGCGACTTGTTGTAGTAGACAGCGATGTTCGGGTCGGCCAGAGCCGGCACGCCCCAGGCGGTTCCCTGCGAGGAGTACTGGGCGACGGCGGCCTCAGACCATCCCGCACGCTCCGAGCTGGCGATGGCCTCGTCGATGTTGACCAGATTGCCGGCAGCGGCGTAGTCAACGAAGTTCGAGGAGTTGGTCCAGAACACGTCCGGGGCCGAGCCTGAGGCGATGTCATTACGCAGGTTGGTCCAGTAGTCAGCCCAGGCCACCTGCTCGATCTTGACCGAGATGCCGGTCTCAGCGGTGAAGTCCTTGAGAGCCTCCTCGTAGGCAGCAGCGGCCTGCTCGTCCCACAGACGGAAGGTGATCTCGCTGGCCGAGTCCGAACCCGATCCAGAGTCGGAGGAGGAACCCGAGCCACAGGCTGCCAGCATGCTCAGGCCGACAGCGGTGACAGCGCCCACGCCACCGACCTTGATGAGGTCACGGCGGGAGATCGCGGGAAGACGGGACATGGGATACCTCCAGGTGGTCGTGACCCGTCTGGACAGGGTGTCAGACGGATGTGCCGTGAACTGTAGCGCAGCCCACCCTGGCCGGCTCTCCCCCGTCTGCCTAACGATCCCCGGCTACTTCAGGCCGCTGAGCGTGATGGAGGCGACGATCTGCTTCTGGAAGATGACGAACAGGATGATGAGGGGAACCAAGGCGATCGTCGTGGCCGCCATGACGTAGGTCCAGTTCGCGTTGTACTGCGACTGCATGGCTGCGGTCGCCACCGTGATGACCTTGGGCTCCTGGCTGGCGATGATGCGTGGCCACATGAAGGAGTTCCACTGGCTGACCACCGTGATGAGCGTGAGGGTCGCCAGGATCGGACCGGACATCGGCAGGACGATCCGGGTGAGGATGCGCAGCTGCCCGGCGCCGTCGATCTTGGCCGCGTCGATGATCTCCTGCGGGATGGAGCGGAAGGACTCGCGCAGCAGGAAGACGGCGTAGGGCGAGGCGAACATGAAGGGGATGACGATGCCCCAAAAGGTGTTGTTCATCCCCGCCTTGGCCATCATGAGGTAGAGCGGGATGACCAGCACCGAGGCAGGAATCATCATGGTGGACAGGAACAGCCAGAAGACCAGGTCACGTCCGGGGAAGCTCAAACGAGCGAAGGCGTAGGCGGCCATCACCGAGGAAGTCACCTGTCCCACCACCATGACCAGGACCATGAGCACCGTGGTCCAGATGGCGCTGGCGAAGTCGATGCGCCCGGTCAGCACCGCCGAGAAGGACTCCAGGGTCCAGGGACCGGGCAGGGCCAGGGGCGAGTGCGAGGCGAAGTCCTTGGGGGACTTGAAGGCCGTGAGGAAGGAGAAGATGAAGGGCAGGACCATGACGGCGGCCGCAAGCGTCAGCCCCAGGTAGATCCCTGCGGTGCCCAGCGAGCCCGGCTGGTCGATCCGGCCACCGGCCCGGGTCCTCCTGCGCCCCAGGGAGCTGGAGCCGCCCCCGGACACGATGGCAGGCTCAGACATACTCATAGGTGGTCCTCGTGCGGAAGTAGAGGTTCTGGGCGACCGTGATCGCCAGGAGGATGAGCATCATGACCAGGGCCATGACCGAGGCCTTGCCCACGTCCCAGCTGACGAAGGCCTCCTCGTAGATCTCGTAGGCCAGGACCTTGGTGGCCCCCGCGGGCCCGCCGCCGGTCAGCGCGTACACGTGGTCAAAGATGTTGAAGGCCGCAATGACGCTGGTTACCGAGACGAAGAAGAAGGTGGGGCGCAGCAGGGGCACCTTGATACGCCAGAAGACCTGGCGCGCGCTGGCACCGTCCACGTAGGCGGCCTCGATGAGCTCACGTGGCACCGACAACAGCCCAGCGATGAAGAACAATGAGGTGTAGCCGACGTTGTTCCACAGCACCACGAAGGCCACGGCCGGCAGCGCCCAGGTAGGCGAGACCAGGATCTCCAGCCTCGTGCCGGCCACGGCACTGAGCAGGCCGCCGGTGGGAGCGAAGATCCACGACCACACCACCCCCAGCGCCAAGGGCGAGGAGATCCAGGGGATGACGATCAGCGTGCGGAAGAGCGTGGTACCACGCACGCCCTTGGTCAGCATGTTGGCCAGGAACAGACCCACCAGGATCTGGGCCGGCACCACCAAGGCCACCAGGGCCAGGGTCACCCGCAAGGAGCGTAGGAATGCGGCGTCGGTGAGGACCTGGCGGACCTGCTCCAGCCCGACGTAGCGTGGCGAGGCGATGAGGTCCCACTGGTGGACCGTGAGCCACACGATGACGCCGACTGGCACGACCATGAAGAGCACGACCCCCAGCACGGAGGGCGTGAGGAACAGGTAGCCGGTGACTGTCTCACGCAGGCGCCGGCCTAAGCCGCGCCGCCTCGTGCTCAGCGAGGGCGCCGGGCCGCTCACCGAGGCACCGGCCGCTGTCGGAAGGAGAGTCGTCATCGCAGCCCTCACCCCTGCACGCTGCTGACAGGCGCCGAAGATGACTGGGCTAGTACCCCGCGGCGCTGGACCCGGGCCGAGGCGTAGAAGCACACGGCCGCGGCGGTGGCGACGTTGAGGGACTCGGCCTGCCCGTACAGCGGGATCGAGACGACGGCGTCCGCCTGCGTCAGGCTTTCAGGTGACAGGCCGTGAGCCTCGTTACCCAGCCACCAGGCGGTGGGACGGGCCAGCAAGGTCTCAGACTCGAACAGGTTGAGCTCACCTCGGCCATCAGCAGCCAGGATCGCCAGGCCCGCACCGTGGACCGCCTGTGAGATCTCCTCCAGACCCAGCCCCCACAGCACCGGCAGGTGGAACAGGCTGCCAGCGGTGGAGCGCACCACCTTGGGGTTGGTGGGGTCCACGCTGCCCCGGGCCAGCACGACGGCGTCCGCACCGGCCGCGTCGGCGGCCCGGATGATCGTGCCGGCGTTGCCCGGGTCCTGGGCCTGGGTGAGCACGGCGACCAGCCGGGCAGAGTCCAGGACCTGCTTCAGCGCGGTCGCCTGGGGGGCTCGCGAACCACCGGCCGCCGAGGGACGGGCCACAGCCTGCGTGCGAACCACAGCGAGCAGACCCTGGGCGTCGGCACTCATGGCCGCCATGACCGCGGGGGTGACCAGGTGGGTGTACACGCCCGCGGCCCGGGCCTCGGAGAGGATCTCGGGATAACGCGCGCTGGCGTCCTGGGTGGCATAGAGATCGAGGATGTCACCGCAGGCGTGGTGGACCGCCTCGCGCACCCCTTGGGGCCCCTCAACCAGGAAGCGCTCGTACTTCGTGCGCGTGGAGCGCCGCGCCAGCGCGGCGACTCGGGACACGCGGGCCGAGGAGGGGTTGTCCAGCAGGTCTGGCTGTGGCGGCGCCACGCCGTCGGGACAGGCCATCGGGGTACCGGGGCGCCAGGTGCGTGTGTCTGCCCGCTTGCTCATGAAAGGGAGCTTACGCGAGACGGCGCCATCTCCTTGACAAGGAGATGGCGCCGTCTCATGACGTGAGGATCGGCTCACCGCCGGCCCTCGCCCGCGCTCAGGCGCGAGGGGCGTTGACGTCGGCAGGAAGAGCCTTCTTGGCAACCTCAACGAGGGCCTTGAAGCCAGCCGGCTCGTTCACGGCCAGCTCGGCCAGCATGCGGCGGTCGATCTCGACGCCGGCCAGGCCCAGGCCCTGGATGAACCGGTTGTAGGTCAGGCCCTCCGCGCGAGCGGCAGCGTTGATGCGCTGGATCCACAGGCGACGGAAGTCACCCTTGCGGGCGCGGCGGTCACGGAAGGCGTAGACGCCGGAGTGGGTGACCTGCTCCTTGGCCTTGCGGTAGAGGCGAGAACGCTGGCCGCGGTAGCCCGAGGCCTTCTCGAGGACGGAACGACGCTTCTTCTGGGCGTTGACAGCCCGCTTCACACGTGCCATGTGATGACTCCTTTAGGTGGTGGGCTCTCAGCGGCCGAGCAGCTTCTTGACCTCGCGCAGGTTGCTGGCGTCAACAACCTGGTCCTTGGACAGCTTGCGCTTGCGGCGCGAGGACTTGACCTCGAGCAGGTGGCGCTTGCCAGCCTGCTCGCGCATGAGCTTGCCGCTACCGGTGACCCGGAAACGCTTCTTGGCACCGGAGTGCGTCTTGTTCTTCGGCATTGTTGGATTCCTCTTCTCGGCCCGAGACAGGTTGCCTGGGCTGCGGACCCCACACGGTTTGCCGGTGGGGTGGGTGGTGGTCTGTGGGTGACCCGGAGGTCTCAGGCCTCGGTGGACGGCGCCTCGGCGCCGGAGGCGGCCTTGGCCGCGTTCTTCTCGGCTCGGCGGCTGGCCCGGGCCTCCTCGCGACGACGGCGCTGGTCTGACTTGACCTCCGCCTTCTTGCGCGTGGGGGCCAGAACCATCACCATCTGCCGACCGTCCTGACGCGGGTGGGACTCAACCGTCCCCAGGTCGCCGATCTCCTCGGCCACACGCTGGAGCAGACGGATACCCAGCTCAGGACGAGACTGCTCGCGGCCGCGGAAGCGCACCACGCACTTGACCTTGTCCCCGCCCTTGAGGAACCGCTCGACGTGCCCCATCTTGGTGGCGTAGTCGTGCTGGTCGATCTTGGGGCGGAACTGGACCTCCTTGAGCTGCGTGTTCGCCTGGTTGCGCCGGGCGTCACGTGCCTTCATGGCCGACTCGTACTTAAACTTGCCGTAGTCCATGAGCTTGCACACCGGGGGGCGTGCGTCAGGGGCAACCTCGACGAGGTCGAGACCGGCCTCCTCGGCCAGGCGCAGCGCGTCCTCGACGCGTACGACGCCGACCTGCTCACCGCCGGGGCCGACGAGGCGCACCTCGGGGACGCGGATCCGTTCGTTGATACGGGGCTCGCTGATGACAGTTCCTCACTCTTGGTGATGATCAACCGCCGCAGCAAGAAACAGGGCCCTCGCCGCAGATCGCGTACGAAGGCCCATCACGTACCCAGTGGTACGACGCACAGCTCAGGCTGCACGCTGCGAGGCTGTCCTCGCATGACCCGGTTCCCGTCAGGAACCCAGGTGGGATCTCTCCGCTTGCGCGCCAGAGTCGGACTCCGGCCGGTCAGTGCTGAACTGTACCAGGACCCATCCGCCTGCCCCAGCATGGCCCCGGCGATCAGTGCGTGAACCTGGACACGCTCCGGGCTCAGGCAGGCACCGGGCACAGCTCAACGGTGTCAATGAGCTCGCCCCAGGCCGGGTTGACCATGACGAGCTGGCAGGTCTCCAGGGAAGCAGCCACGGCCGGCATCCCGCCGGAGGCGTCGATGCGGACGAAGACCCTCAGCTCAGCACCCTGCCCAGGCTCAAAGGCGACGCCGGTGACTCCTGTCACCGCCATGAGCTGGGCCGTGACCTCCTGTTGCACCGGCTCGTTGCGCCAGGACGGGACCCAGTCCTCTCCCCCAGCCAGCGCCACGACCGCAGGCCGTGGCAGGCGCAGGTCCTTGGTTCCCGGGTCAACCACCCACAGCTGGTCCGTGGTCTGCACGGCTACCTGGGCCGCACGACGCGGCTCAACCGGCACCGGACGCACGTCCTGGCGCCACGCCCTCATCGCATCGACGCTGGTAAAGACGGGTAGCGCCACGTGACCGTCAGGAAGGTCGACGGCCAGGGTCGCGGCGTCCTGCGCGGCGTCGTTGGTGTGGGGTTCGTCCCCCCCGCGGGGGTGTGCGGCCACCGGCACGATCAGGCGACTGGCCACCAGCGCCTGCCACAGGTGGTCCAGGTAGAGGTGACGGGGCTGGCTCGTGTCCTCCAGAGCCTGGGTCACCCGAGGGTCAGCACCGCCGTCGTCATCGGCAAAGGGACTGGGCGAGGCCAGCAGCCTCTCCATCTTGGCGCGTGCAGCCAGCGCGGCCGCCAGCTGGGCGTCAGGCTGTCCCGGAGACTGCTGGCTCATGCCTGCACGTCCTGGACCGCAGCCCCGCCAGCCACCGCCAGTGCCTGGGGCAGCGTGAAATTGCCGTTGTAGAGCGCCTTGCCCACGATCGCGCTATCGACTCCCTGCGGCACCAGCCTGGCCAGGGCGGCGATGTCCTCCAGGCTGGAGATCCCGCCCGAGGCCACCACCGGAGCGCTCGTGCGAGCGGCCACCTGGCGCAGCAGCTCGGTGTTAGGACCGGTCAGAGTGCCGTCCTTGGTCACGTCCGTGACCACGTAGCGCCGGCACCCGGCCTCGTTGAGGCGATCGAGGGTCTGCCACAGGTCGCCGCCCTCCTTGGTCCAGCCTCGCGCCGCCAGCGTGGTGCCACGCACATCCAGGCCGACGGCGATCTTTTCCCCGTGCTCAGCGATGACGCGAGCAGTCCACTGTGGGTCCTCCAGTGCCGCGGTGCCCAGGTTGACCCGTGCGGCACCGGCCTTGAGAGCACGCGTCAGTGAGGCGTCGTCCCGGATCCCGCCGGAGAGCTCGACCTTGATGCCGACCTCACCCACGATTCGCTCCAGCAGCGGGGCGTTCGAGCCACGTCCGAAGGCCGCGTCGAGGTCCACCAGGTGGATCCACTCGGCTCCCGCCTCCACCCAGTCCCGAGCAGCCTCGATGGGGCTGCCGTAGTCGGTCTCGGAGCCGGCCTCTCCCTGGAGGAGACGCACGGCCTTGCCGTCAGCAACGTCGACGGCGGGCAGGAGGGTCAGCATGGGGTTTCCTTCCGATCGGCGGACAAGGACCAGGTTCAGGCCACCGTGGCGAGCCAGTTGCGCAGGAGCTGGGCACCGGCGTCGCCGGACTTCTCCGGGTGGAACTGGGTGGCCGACAGCGCCCCGTTCTCCACGGCCGCCACGAAGTCCTCGCCGTGAGTGGCCCAGGTGGCCTGCGGCAGCCGGGTCGGGCCCTGGTCAAGGAGACTGGCCGGGTCCGTCTTGGCCGCGTAGGAGTGGACAAAGTAGAAGTGCTCGTCCTCGATGCCGGCAAAGAGCACCGAGTCGGCGGGCGGGCGGACCTGGGACCAGCCCATGTGCGGGACGACCGGCGCCTCCAGACGAGAGACGGTCCCGGGCCACTGAGCGAGTCCCGGCGTGCTGCCGGACTGGCCACTGTGCTCGGTGGAGGCGGCAAACATCACCTGCATGCCCACGCAGATACCCAGAACCGCACGGCCCCCGGCCAGGCGGCGGTCGATGAGGCGAGGCGCGTCCACGGCAGCCAGCTGCCGCATCACCGAGGCGAAGGCACCCACTCCGGGCACCACCAGCGCGTCGGCCGCCTCGACGGCGGCAGGGTCCGCAGTCAGCTCGACCTGGGCGCCCACGCGCTCCAGGGCGCGCACGGCCGAGCGGACGTTACCGCTGCCATAGGACAGCACGACGACGGAGGGCTTGAGCATGGTCGTAGCCTAACGGTCGGCCTCAGGTGGCTCACACGCGTCTCGCGGGGCGCCTCAGGAGCGCCCGCCGCCGCGCAGGCCTCGTCCCAGCCAGCGCATGGCCCGCGAGGCACGGACCTGGGAGGAGCGCACCGCCCCCTTGACGTCCTCGGCCTTGGTCAGCCCGAGCAGGACGTCCTCGACCACCTGGTCAACCGCTGACAGCAGCAGGCCGGCACTGGCCTCCTGACCAGCCGTCCCGTTCTCGTAGCGGCGAGCCGTGATAGTCCCGGACAGCCCTAACTCGATACCCACGTCGGTGGCCAGGTCGGCGGTCAGCAGGACGACCCCTCCTCGTGAGAGCCGGGAGAGCGCACTCGCCAGCTCAGCGGCCTCGGCCGGCTCGGTCTCCGCCCCGCCCAGGAGCTCAGCCACGTCCCACTGCGCGTGGGCGGAGACGAACTCCTTGACGGCGAAGGCGCCTGAGCGTGCCGGAACGACGGTGCAGTCCAGGTCACTCATGGCGCACAGGGCGGCCAGGGCGTCGGCACTGGCCAGAGGGGTCAGGACGACGGCGACCTTGACGGCCTTGGCCGTGGCCGTCACGTCCTGGCTGTCCAGGGCGGAGGTGTCCTCGGGCACCTCCAGCGAGCCGGGGTCCAAGGCCGAGGAATCCTCCTGCGAGGTGTCCAGGTCGAGGCCTGCCATGAGGGCGGCAAACTCGGCGTCCAGGTCCTCGCCGTCGTGACCACGGCCAGGCTGGTCCGCGCTCATCACAGGGCTCCCTTGGTGGACGGGATGCCCTCCACACGCGGGTCCGGCTCGACGGCCTTGCGCAGTGCGCGCGCCAGCGCCTTGAACTCGGCCTCGGCAATGTGGTGCGGGTCGCGGCCCGAGAGCACGCGCACGTGCAGGCAGATCCCGGCGTGGTAGGCGATGGCCTCGAAGGCGTGGCGCACCATGGAGCCAGTGAAGTGGCCTCCGATGAGGTGGTGGACGAAGGCCTCGGACTCCCCCTCGTGGACGAGGTAGGGCCGTCCGGACACGTCCACCACGGCGTGGGCCAGTGCCTCGTCCAGCGGGACGGTGGCATCACCGAAGCGGGCGATCCCGCGCTTGTCCCCCAGCGCCTGCTTGAGCGCCTCGCCGATGCAGATCGCGGTGTCCTCCACGGTGTGGTGGACGTCGATGTCGGTGTCCCCGCTGGCGCGCACGGTCAGGTCGATGAGCGAGTGCTTGCCCAGAGCGGTGAGCATGTGGTCGTAGAAGGGGACCGTGGTGGAGACGTCGGTGCGTCCGCTCCCGTCCAGGTCGAGCTCGACGACGACGCTGGACTCACTGGTGGTGCGCTCGATGCGGGCGGTACGGCTCATGCGTGGATCTCCTTGGGTGTGTGGGCGCGCTGCGGCCGGGGAAGGTCACTGGTCACCGCCTGGAGGCTGCGGCGGAAGGCCTCCATCTCCTCGGGCGTGCCGATGCACACCCGAAGGTACCCTGCCGGTCCGACGACCCGGATGAGGACACCGCGCTCCAGCATCGCGCGGAAGACGGCGTCGCGGTCGGCGAAGGGACCGAAGAGCACGAAGTTGGAGTCGGAGTCACAGGCGGTCCACCCCTGCTCGCGCAGCCACTGGACCAGGGCGTCGCGGTCAGCGCGCATCGCCGCGACCTGGCTCATGAGCTCCTCGCGGTGAGCCAGCGCCGCCATCGCGGCCGCCTGGGTCAGGGCCGAGAGGTGGTAGGGCAGGCGGACCACGCGCAGCAGGTCGACCAGCTCACGCGAGGCGGCCAGGTAGCCCAGCCGCAGCCCGGCCATGCCGAAGGCCTTGGACATCGTGCGGCACACCGCCAGGTGCGGGTAGGCCTGGCCGTCCTCCAGGGCCAGGAGCTCCAGCGCGCTGGGGACACCGGGGCGGCGGAACTCCCCGTAGGCCTCGTCCACGACGACGACGCAGTCCGTCGCGCTGCCGTCCGCGGCGAGCGGGCCCTGGCCACGAGCAGCCTCGAGCACGGCCCGCACGTCGTCCAGGGGCAGGGCCGTGCCGGTGGGGTTGTTGGGGCTCGCCAGCAGGATGACGGCGGGGTGGTGGGCAGCGACGGCCTCGCGGACGACGTCGACCTCCAGGGTGAAGTCCTCGGCGCGCGCGGCGGCGACGTAGCGCGTCAGGGTGTCACGGGCGTACTCGGGGTACATGGAGTAGGTCGGTGTGAAGGACAGGCACACCCGGCCTGGTCCGCCGAAGACCTGGAGGACGTGGAGCATGACCTCGTTGGATCCGTTGGCGGCCCAGACCTGCTCCCAGGGCACACGCACCCCGGACTCGACGGCCAGGTAGTCCGCCAGCGCCTGACGCAGGGCAGGGAAGTCACGGTCGGGGTAGCGGTTGAGGGTGCTTGCCGCCTGGGCAACGGCGTCAGCGATGTCCTGCACCACCTCGGGCGAGGGAGGGTAGGGATTCTCGTTGACGTTGAGGCGAACGGGCACCTCCAGCTCAGGGGCGCCGTAGGGGGTCTCGCCCTCAAGGCCGGGTCGCAGAGGAAGTGTGCTCACGTGCCGCAGTCTACGAGGAGCGTGGCCCGGCTGGTGCGGGCGTCCACGTTCACGCGAGCCCGAGGGGACCGCTCAGTGCGTGGCGTCGAGGAGGACCTCCTCCGCATCCAGTCGCATGAGCGCCGCCTCCAGCGTCTGGGAGCTAAAGACGCCGTCGTCGCGGGCGTCCAGGAGGGCGTCGCGCTGGGCGTGGATCGCCTCCTTGGCCAGAGCCCGCATCTTCTCCCGAGGCAAGGTGCCAAGAGCCTGCCGGGCGGCCAGCGTCCCCGACTCACTGGCTGCCTCGCCACCGGCCTGCAACTGTCCGGCGTACATGGCCTTGCCGACCGAAGGCAGCGAGAACATCGTTCCCCCAGCCCTGCCTGCCTGCTGGGCCGAGGAGGGATCCTGTGCCTGCGACAGCTCGCCAGGCTGCCCCGCGATGAACTGGGCCAAGGCCGTGTCCTTGACGGCGTGGCCCAGCAGGCGCATGAGACGTGCTCGTTCCTCCTCGTCTGCGCCGTGGGAGGCCATCTGTGGCTTGACGAGCTGGATGAACGGAGTCAGCGTCAGCCCCTGGATGACGAGCGAGCCTGCCGCCACGACGAGGGCAACCAGGAGCATGAAGGAGCGCATGGGTGCCTCCAGAGGCAGGGTCTGTGCCGCGGCCAGCGTCACGGCGCCACGCATCCCGGCCCACACGATGACGGCTCCTTCACGCGGCCCCAGCGACTGGGACAGGAAGTAGGCCAGGTCACTGCGAGCCCGCTTCTGCCTGCGCCGTCCCCGCTCCAAGCGACGACGCCACCGCTCCAGGGCTCGCTGCCACTCCTCGGTTGACAGGTTGCGCGCCGCCAGCATCTCCTCGTCCGCGTCGCAGGCGTGCGCCAGCCGCTCCTCGAACTGCGCGATCCGCTCCTCGCCCAGATCCACCCGGCGCACGGAACGACGTCGCAGCTCAGCCAGCCAGGCGAGCAGAGGCGTGACGAAGGCGGCCCGGACCACGACTGTCAGGGCGCCGCAGACCACGGCCACCAGGAGGGCCAGGCCCAGGCCCGCCCCGGCCGGGTCGTCGGTGAGCTCGTGGACGATCCCGTAGGCCTGCAGGCCCATGACGAGGAAGACGCCTCCTTCGAGGATGAGCTCAACCGTGCGCCAGTTCTTCTGGGCAGTGCGCCGGTTGCTGGGCGGCAGCAGACGCGGTCCGCGGTAGGAGACCACGAGCCCTGCCACTACCGCTGCCACCAGACCGGACCCGCCCAGGTGCTCGGCCGGGACGGACGCCAGGAAGGGTACGGTGAAGGAGACGGCCGTGTCCGCGGCTGAGTCGGAGATACGCGATCGCACGCGCACCGCCACCTCGCCCACGGCCCAGCCCACGACCAGGGCCACCGCCAGGGCCAGCAGGAACTCCCCTGCCAGGGTCAGCGGCTCCAGGGCGTCCTCGTTGGTCATGAGCCCGGCGGAGACGGCTGAGGAGAGCAGGACCAGGGCAGTGGCGTCGTTAAAGAGCCCCTCCCCCTCCAGGATCGTGATGATGCGGTGGCTCACGCCCGAGCCTCGGGCGATGGAGACAGCCACAGCATCCGTGGGGCTGAGCACCGCACCCAGCGCGATCGCCCAGGGAAGCGCGATGGCGGGTACCAGGAGGTGGATCACCACTCCCAGCACGAGCGCCGAGACCACCACCAGCCCGATCGCCAAGCCGGCAACGGTCTGCAGCTCTCGGCGGAAGTCCATCACCGGCATCGAGACTGCAGCCGCGAAGAGCAGGGGCGGCAGCACCATCTCCAGGATGATCTCCGGCTCAACCTCCACCGCCGCCACCCAGGGCAGGAATCCGACGCCGACCCCCAGGGCCAGCAGAATCAGCGGCGAGGCCACCCCAACCTTGGGCGCGAGCTGGTTGCAGGCCGCAATGACTAAGAGCCCGGCCACGGCAACAAAAAGAGGAGCCACGGACCCAGGATAGAACGGGGCACAGACAGCCATGCTCCCGCTTGCCACGGGGCAGACCGTGGCAAGCGGGAGCAGCAGGAAGGAGGAGCCCGGGCCGGGCGTCACCGCCGTCGGCCCAGCCGCCTCACAGACGCTCGGAGACCAGACGAGCCCCCTCGGTCAGCGAGGCGAGCTTGGCCCAGGCGATGTGGGAGTGGATACGCCCGCCCAGGCCGCAGTCGGTGGAGGCCACGACGCGCTCAGGTCCCACCAGCTCGGCGAAACGCGTGATGCGGTCTGCCACGAGCTCGGGGTGCTCGACGACGTTGGTCGCGTGGGAGACGACGCCCGGAATGAGGTACTTGCCCTCAGGCAGCTCGACGTCCTTCCAGATCTTCCACTCGTGCTCGTGGCGGGCGTTGGCGGCCTCGAAGGTAAGCCCGTTGGCGTTGACGGCGAGCGCCAGGTCCACCACGTGGCGGAACTCCAGGTCGGTGGAGTGCGGGCCGTGCCACGAGCCCCAGCACACGTGGTAGCGCACGAGGTCGGGGTCGATCCCCTCCAGGGCGTGGTTGAGGGCCTCGATACGCACTGCGGAGAAGCGACGGTAGTCCTCGATAGCGGGCTCCACCTTGAACTGGTCCCACGACTCAGTCAGGTCAGGGGCGTCGATCTGGACCGTGAGGCCGGCGTCCGTAATGGCCTTGTACTCCTCGCGCAGGGCCTCGGCCCAGGCCCACACGGCCGCCTCGTCGTCCTCGTAGTAATAGTTGCCGATGCGCGCCGCCGCGGCCGGGCTGATCGAGGCTACAAAGCCCTCGGACACCGGCTTGCCGGCCTTGGCCAGCGCCTCCTTGAGGGAGGCGATATCACGAGCCACGACCTCCTGGCCGGTGTAGGACAGCTCTCCGGTCAGGGCTGGGAAGGACCAGGGGCGACGGGTGGCCAGGTGGATACCCGAGGTGGGGTCGGAGTAGGCGTCAGCGAAGGCGACCCAGTCGCGACGGTCGGTCATCGCGTCCAGCTCGAGCTTGCCGGCGGGGGTGGGCTTGCGCGGCGGCAGCTCGTCAAGCAGCTCCAGGCCGGCGAAGCGGGTGAAGGAGTAGGACCACCAGGCGCCGTAGTCGACCTTCTCGGTCATGGCGTGGCCGTACTCGCCGTCGTTGACGATCGTGATGCCCAGCTCAGCCTGCTTGGCGACCACGGCATCGGTCTCGGAGCGGACGACGGCGGCCAGGTCGGAGTCGGACAGAGCGCCGGTGGCGTGGTCGGCGTTGGCCTTGAGAAGGGTGTCAGTACGGGGCAGGGAGCCGACGTGGGTGGTGCGGATGGAGGTGGTCATGAGTGGTCCTGTCATTCCTGCGGCACTCGCCGCGGTGGTCATGGAGATAAGGACCGGAACCGGCAGAGCCGGCTGGGGGCTGAGACGTCCGGGCGCCTCAGCGGGGCATGACCACCCCTGCCACGCGCTCGGGCGTGAGCAGGGGAGTCTCCGTCCTGACGGTGCAGCAGGCGCTGCTGCATCGGCTGGTGGTCATCAGGTGTCCTTCCATCGGTCCTGGCGGGAGCACCGGGGCCGGCAGAGCCGGTCGGTTGCTGCGGCGTCGAAGAGCCAGGTCTCTCAGCCGCTCGGGATGGCTACGGCGGCAGGATACACGTGCCCGCCCAGCCCGCAAGTCCGCCCATCCGCCAGGCGAGATGCTGGGGTGCCTGGGTGAGTGACTACCCAGGCACCCCAGCATCAGGATCGAGGACGGGCCGCGCCCGCCTCAGCGGGTCTCAGCCGCGCCGCCCCTTTCCACGGACCTCGCCACCGCGTCCGGCGCGTCCACGGCCCTGATCCTGGCGCTCGCCGGGCTGCGAACGGCCCTCGCCACGGCCGTGTCCGTGGCCGCGACCGTCCTCGCCATGATCATGGTGGCCGTGTCCCCGGCCGCCGTGGGGTCCGCCGTGGGGGCCGCCGTGGTGGTGGTCCGGGCCAAAGCCCAGCTCACGCATGCGCCGCAGCCCGGCCACGCGCTTCTCCCCCATCCGGCGACGGGCCTCGTCCAGCCAGGCCTCGACGTCGTCGTCATCCTCAAGGCCGAGCTCCTCCTCCAGGGAGGCGATGACCTTGTCGAGCAGGGCCGCCAGCGTCGTGGCCTCGTCATCGCTCAGGACGTTCAGGTACTCGCTGCGGCCGGAGCCGGTGGCGGCGTGACGGCCGGCCTGCGTGAGGGCAACGACCTTGACCCGGCGGTCACCCTCGCTCGGGGTGCGCTCGATGAGGCCCTGGGCCTCAAGCTTGGTGAGCAGCTCGTTGAGGGACTGCTGGCGGATATCGAGCAGGTAGGCCAGCTCGCGAGTGGGCAAGGGGCTGGAGAGCTTGAGAGCAGCCAGGACCCGTCCCTGGCCGCGAGTGGTGTCCGCGTAGGGGCCACCGGAGGTACGCGCCTCAATGCGACGGCGGTGGCTCAGGCGCTGCAGGCGGCGAAGCCGGTCGTGGACGGGGGCCAGGACGCTGGCGCGGTCCTCGGAGCCGATTGCCTCAGTGTTGTCAGTGTAGGAAGTCATGTCATTCTCCTGGTTCGTGATAAGCACCTTTCTTACTGGTACCTGTTGATCTCTGACGAGAAGAAAACTACAGGCACCTTCCCTATCGCGCAAGCTCCATAGAACAGGTACCTGTATGTTGTGCGTCACTCGCCTGGCCGCGGGCGTGCCTGATCGTGTCGGTGCCTGTGGCTACGGTGAGGCCATGAGCACCTCACTCCTGCGAGAGCGCGCCGAGACGATCCTGCAGCTGCTGGTCTCCGGCCCCGGGGCCAGGCTGCGCGAGGACCAGTGGACGGCGATCCACGCCCTGGTGGCGCTGCGTCGCCGCGCCCTGGTGGTCCAGCGCACCGGGTGGGGAAAGTCCGCCGTCTACTTCGTGGCCACCGCGCTCATGCGCGAAGGCTGGGGCGGCTGGCAGCCAGGCACACCTCCGCCGCCCGTGCGTGCGCAGGGCGCCCCCGCCAGCCCGGGCGTAGGAGCCACCGTCATCATCTCGCCCTTACTGGCCCTCATGCGCGATCAGGTCGCTGCCGCCGAGCGCGCCGGGATCCAGGCGGCCACGATCAACTCAGCCAACGCCACGCAGTGGTCCGAGGTCGAGGCCCGTATCGCCACCGGCGAGGTCGACGTCCTCCTGGTCTCCCCAGAGCGGCTCAACAACCCTGTCTTCCGCGAGGAGGTCCTGCCCCACCTGGCCTCGGACACCGGCCTGGTCGTCATCGACGAGGCCCACTGCATCTCGGACTGGGGCCACGACTTCCGCCCAGACTACCGACGTATCCGTACCCTGCTGGCCGATCTGCCTGTCCACACCCCCGTCCTGGCCACCACGGCCACGGCCAACGAGCGCGTCACCCGCGACGTCGCTGAGCAGCTGAGCGCAGGAGAGGATCCTTCCACCGACCACCAGCCCGTCCTGGTCCTGCGTGGCAGCCTGGACCGTTCCTCCCTGCACCTGGGGGTCAAGCAGCTGGAGGATGACGCCTCCCGTCTGGCCTGGCTGACAAGCTACCTGCGTTCCACGCCCGGCTCCGGGATCGTCTACTGCCTCACCGTCGCGGCCGCCGGTGAGATCACCGCGCAACTGCGTCAGGCAGGCCTCGAGGTCGCCGCCTACACCGGCGGGACCGATCCGGCCGAGCGCGAGAGGCTGGAGAGCGAGCTCAAGGCCAACCAGGTCAAGGCCCTCATTGCGACCAGCGCGCTCGGAATGGGTTTTGACAAGCCCGACCTCGCCTTCATCGTCCACCTCGGGGCCCCCAGCTCCCCCGTGGCCTACTACCAGCAGGTCGGGCGCGGGGGCCGTGGCGTGGAACGCGCCGAGGTCGTGCTGCTGCCCGGCGCCCAGGACCAGGCGATCTGGGACTGGTTCGGTTCCCAGGCCTTCCCACCCGAGCAGGACGTGCGCCAGGTGCTCGCCGTCCTGGAGGAGGCGCACAGCCAGGGAGAGGGCCCGCTGAGCACCGCAGTGCTAGAGACCTCCACCAGCCTGCGGCGCACCAGGCTGGAGTCCATGCTCAAGGTCCTGGACGTCGACGGCGCCGTGCGCCGGGTCAGGGGCGGATGGGGCTGGACAGGCACGCCCTGGGTCTATGACGCCGCGCGCTATGCGCGTGTGGCAGCCGCTCGCGCCCGCGAGCAGGACCTCATGATCACCTACGAGTCCCTCCGGGCGCCGCTGTGCCGCATGGCCTTCCTACGCCAGACCCTGGAT
Organism: Actinomyces urogenitalis; assembly: GCF_002861525.1. Taxonomy (NCBI): domain Bacteria; kingdom Bacillati; phylum Actinomycetota; class Actinomycetes; order Actinomycetales; family Actinomycetaceae; genus Actinomyces; species Actinomyces urogenitalis. The sequence goes on from NZ_PKHA01000003.1 coordinate 33,243, forward strand.
GACCCAGCCCTGGAGCAGGACTGGCGTTGCGGACGCTGCGACCTGTGCGCAGGACTGTCCCTGGCTGACCATGCCGACGCCCAGGAGGTGGAGACCGCTCGCCAGGCGCTGGCGCAGGTAGGCACTGTCATCGAGCCCCGACGCCAGTGGCCCACGGGCATGGACCGGCTGGGACTGGCCAGCCTACGCGGGCGGATCAAGGAGGAGCACCGCGCCGGCCGCGGCCTGGCAGTCGGGCGCCTGGACGGCCTCGGGATCTCGACGACGCTGCGCACACTCCTCGACTCCGGCACGGATGGCGAGGTTCCCGCCTCCCTGCGGCAGGCCGTGGTCGAGGTCGCGCAGCGACTGGGTAGCCTCATCGAGACCGAGACGGGCGGTGAGGAAGACGAACGTCACGGCCCCCTGGTCGTCGTCATCATCGACTCGCGCACCCGTCCCACGCTCGTGCGTCAGCTGGGCCGCGCCGTGGCTCGGACCTTGGCGGCCCAGCCCCTAGCGGTGGTCGGGGTCCGCGGCGAGGCCGGGCGCCACGACGTCGGTTCTCCCTTCCGCCTGGCCGCCGTTGCCCGCTCGCTCACGCTCCAGGACTGGCGTCGGGACACCCTGGCCAGCCTCCAAGGAGCCACGGTGGTCCTCGTTGACGACTGGACGGACTCAGGCTGGACGCTCACGCTGGCCACGCGCCTGCTGCGCGAGGCCGGCGCCGCCAGCGTCTATCCCTTCGTCCTGGCTCAGCGTTCGTAGCCACCAGCGTCCAGGGGCCCAGGCTGCGGGAGGCAGCCGCCACGTGGCAGGATTTCGCCCATGGCACTGTCCTTCCGATCCCTGGCCTGGCGTGACGGGGTGCCCTGCGACGAGGCTCCCACGGATATCGGTGACATCGACCGGGCCATGACTGACCAGTCCCTCCTCATCTGGGCCGATATCGTCGCTCCCACGCACGAGGACCTGCAGGTCCTCGCCACTGAGCTCGGGCTGGACACCAACGCCCTAGAGGACGCCGTCGCCCCCTTCGAGCGCCCCAAAGCAGCGCAGCAGGAGAATTACCAGTACTTCGTCACCTACGCGACGCTGCCGAGCTTCGCCTCGACCCTTGATGACGAGGAGGACCAGCTCACCCGGATCGCCGGGTTCATCTTCGACCGGGCGCTGGTGACCGTCCGCGCCACCGACAGGCTCGACCTGTCCCGGGTCCTCCAGCGCTGGCACACCAACCGCAGCCTCATCCGGCTCGGCCCGACGGCGTTGGTCCACGGGCTGCTGGACGTCGTCGTCGACGGCTACTTCACCACGGTCCAGGAGCTCGATGACGCCATCGAGAACCTGGAGGACGACCTGTTCTCCCCCAGCTCTCGCTCGACCGAGTTCCAGCGCTCCGCCTACGACGTGCGGACCAAGCTGGTGACGCTACGACGCATCGTGCTGCCCATGCGCGAGGTGGTCAGCGTGCTGTGGCGCCACCGAGAGGACCGCATCCGCGAGCTCGATCCCTTCTACGCCGACCTCAGCGACCACATCCTGCGCGCCTCGGAGTGGACCGAGTCCCTGCGCGACATGATCGCCTCAGTCTTCGAGACGCACCTGTCCCTGCAGGACCAGCGCCTGAACAACGTCATGAAGAAGCTGGCCGGGTGGGCAGCGGTGATCTCCGTGCCCACCCTGGTGACAGGATGGTTCGGGATCAACGTGCCCTACCCGGGTGAGGGACAGGACGCGGGCACCGTCGCCGCCGCCGTGCTCGTCGTCGTGCCCGCTGTGGTGCTGTACCTCATCATGAAGCGCAACGACTGGATCTGACGGCGGTCGCCTAGTGCTGGCATGTGGGCGCAGCCGCGCCGAGGATGCTAGCGCCTCAGGCCCGGGAGCCTCGTCAAGCCCGGGAGCCTCGGCGAGCCCGTGCCGCCTCACCGTGGGCCGGCAGGTCCTCAGACTCGGCCAGGGCCGTGAGCGGGTCCGTCATCGCCTCCAGCGCCGCGGCGTCGTACTCGATGACCTGGACAGGCTTGATGTAGGCCATGACGTTCAGGCCCGCGGCGAAGCGTGCCGTGCCGCCGGTGGGCAGCACGTGGTTGGAGCCGGCCAGGTAGTCGCCCAGCGGCACCGGGGAGTAAGGACCGACGAAGATCGCTCCCGCGTTGCGGATCCTGCGCGCCACCGCCTGGGCGTGGCGGGTGTGGATCTCCAGGTGCTCGGCGGCGTAGGCGTCAGCCACCTCGATCGCCTGGTCGAGGTCCCGCACCAGCACGATCCCCGACTGACGTCCCTCCAGCGCCGTCCGCGAGCGCTGGGTGTGCTTAGTGGCTGCCAGGCGGCGCTCCAGCGCTGCCTCAGCCTCAGCGGCCAGCCGCTCGGAGTCGGTGATGAGGACGCTGCCGGCGTTCGGATCGTGCTCGGCCTGTGAGAGCAGGTCGGCAGCCACGAGCTCGGGGTCAGCCTCGCCGTCCGCGACGATCGCGATCTCGGTGGGACCAGCCTCGGCATCGATCCCGACCACGCCGCGCACCGCCCGCTTGGCGGCGGCGACGAAGATATTGCCCGGCCCGGTCACGACGTCGACCCTCTCGCACAGAGCCGTCCCCGGCGCCCCACCCGCGGCCACGACGTCAGCCTCGTCGGTCGCGTTCTCGCAGGCCGCCCCGTAGGCAAACATCGCGATGGCCTGTGCGCCGCCGACGGCGTAGACCTCCTCGACCCCCAGCAGCTCGCAGGCCGCCAGGATCGTGGGGTGGGGCAGGCCGTCAAAGGCCGCCTGGGGCGGGGAGGCCAGCGCCACCTGCTCCACACCGGCCACCTGGGCTGCCACGACATTCATCACCACGCTAGAGGGATAGACGGCCAGGCCGCCAGGCACGTACAGACCCACACGACGCACCGGGATCCAGCGCTGGGTCAGCGTGCCACCGGGGACGATCTCGGTGACTGTCTCACGGGGCAGCTGGGCCGCGTGACCGGCCCGGTTGTGGGCGATGGACAGCTCCAGGGCCTCGCGCACCGCCGGGTCCAGGCCCTCCAGGGCCCGGGTGAGTGCCTCGCGCGGCACCCGCAGGTGCACAGGGCGCACGTGGTCGAAGCGCTCAGCGGCCTCGCGCAGCGCCGCCGCCCCACGCTCACGCACGTCAGCGATCGTCGGGGCGACGGCATCCAGGGCAGCGGCGACGTCGAGGGTGGCGCGAGGCAGGGCCTCAGCCAGCTCTCGGGCGTTCAGGTCACTCTCACGCAGGTCGATGCGGTTCAGCATGGGCCCAGGGTAGCGGCCTAGGCACACGGGCGGCGTAGCGTCCCACGCGCTCGTCATCGATGACGCCCTCCCAGTCCAGACCGAAGCCAAAGCGGTAGGTGTGGCCGGCGCCGTCCTCATAGGCGGCGTAGTCGAAGGGACGGTCCTCGTCATGACGCTCAACCGCCTCCATCGAGGCCGGCAGCGTCAGAGGCAGCAGGCCGTGCGGGGTCACGCGCCCGCGCAGCAGCTCCCAGACCACCTCCTGCTGGACGCCGAAGTCGATGACGATCGCGTCCGCCAGCGGCTCCACCTCGGCCAGGACCGCCGGGTTGTGCATCCGCAGCACGACGATGACCGGCCGGTTCCCCATCTGCGCGCGAGCCTGGCGCACCAGCTCCAGGTCGCTGGCGTTGGCCACCTGCGCCTGCTTGCCACGCACCGAACGGTCCGGGTGCGCCGTCTCCCGAAAGTCACCGGACGCCAGGGACCGCTCCCTGGCAGCGGTCGCCGTGTATGGGCCCCACTGCAGGGAGATCGGCAGGTAGCCGTTGCCCCCGGCCTCGCGATCAGCCACGGAGTAGCTCTCGCACAGCGGGGACTCGATGAAGACGACGGCGACCTGGGCCTGGGCAGGGTCCTCCACCCGTTCCAGTGCGGCAGGGCTGGGCCGGTAGGGGTCGATGTCGCAGGCGGGCTCCGGAAAACGCATGAAGCCCAGGCGCTCATCAAGGTGGCGGCGTGGGACCCACGCCCGGATCGAGGGCTGCGTCAGCGGCAGGACCGGGGCGCGGTCGGCGTCGGCGTTCTTGAGCAGGACGAGGCTGTCACGCTGGGCGGCCAGGCCTGCCTGGGCGAAGGACTCGCAGCCCACCGTCGCCACCGAGGCCGCCGGGTCAAGGTAGGGGTTGTCGAACAGGCCGGTGCGGAAGAAGACCCGCAGCAGGCGCACGGCTGAGGCCTCGAAACGGGCGCGAGCAGCCGCCTCACCGTCGCGCTCAGCCAGGATCCGGTAGGCCTCCAGAACCGGAGCGGCCTGGCTGTTGCCACCGAACTGGTCCACGCCGTTGTCGATCGCCAGAGCGTGACGCTCAGCAACACTGAGGTCCTCGACCCCGTAGCAGCGCTGACCGAAATTGCTCATCTCCGGGTCAGGATCGGCTGTGATGCCCCAGTCGGTGCACACCACGCCGTCGAAGCCGTAGCGCTGGCGCAGCATGTCGTGGACGATGACGCGGTGGTAGGAGTTCGCCCGTGGCTCGCCGTCGCTGCCGGTGTTGAGCACCTGCCCGTCCGGGGTGCGGTACCCCGAGGAGATCGTGTAGTAGGGCATGACGGCGCTCGCGCTCGCCGTCGGACCGTCGAGGTCAAAGGCTCCGTGGGTAAAGGGCACCAGGTGCTCGGCCTCGTTGCCACCCGGGTAGACGGCGAACTTGCCGAAGCCGTAGTGCGCGTCACGCCCCGCCTCGCCTGTCCCGCCGCCCGGCCAGTGCTTGACCATGGTGGCCACTGAGGCCTGGCCCCAGCCGGGGTCAGCGTAGGAGGCCTCAGGCACCGCCAGCCCGAAAGCAGCCCCCTGCTGGTGGTCGGCAGCCGGAGTGGTCTGCATGGCGTCGCACACGGCCCGGGCGTAGTCCGTCACGAGCGCTGAGCTCGGTCCCCAGGTGTCCTGCAGCCGCATCCACCGTGGCTCGGTGCCCAGGTCAATCTGAGGGCCGAGCGCGGTCGTGATCCCCAGCGCCCGGTACTCCTGGGAGATGATCTCGGCGTACTCGCGTGCCCGCTGCGGGTCGAACAGCGCCGCCATCCCCATCCCCTCAGGCCAGCGTGAGACGTCGACGGCGCTGGTGGTGAACTCGGCTCCCGTCGCCTCTCCCGCACCGTTGCGCGGGTCAGTAGCGATGGAGACCGGAACGCCCAGCGGGGTGGACTCAGCCAGGGCCTGCAGGGCGTTGTTCCACCGCGCTGCCGTGTCCGCCGACTCCAGCGTGATGGCCAGGACATGACGGATGTGGTCACGGGTGAGCATCCGAGTCTGCTGGTCGGTCAGGGACCAGGGCTCCACCCCGGCCTCAGCCAGGCTGCACCCGCCGTAGGTCCCGGGGAAGGGGCCGTGGCCCGGGTTGGGTACGGCCTGGTGGGGTGAGTAGAGCATGAGGCCGGCAATCTGCTCGATGCTCAGGCGCCCAGCCAGGTCCGCGGCGCGCTCGCTCGCGCTCAGGCGCCAGTCCTCGTAGGGCAACAGCTCACCGGTGCGCGCCAGGTCCTTGAACAGGTGCCCGTCCACCTCGATCACCGGTGCGTCACAGGTACCGATCGTGGGCCCGCCATCCTGGTGATGAAAGGTCGGTGCCTTCTGACTGGCGGTAGCAGGGTCCTGGCTCGTCACGGCGTCCTCCTCGGCGTCTGTGCTGGTCGACCCCCCTATTTTACCGAATGGTTTGCCTCCAGGCGCCCCGTAGTCTTGACCCATGAGCCCCCTTCCCCAGGCATCCCAGCCCACTCTGTCCGACTCCCAGCTCGAGCGGGCCGCCGGTGTCCTCGTTGCCCAGGCCGTGGGCGACGCCATGGGAGCGCCTTACGAGCCTGGCCACGTGCCCCTGACTACCCCTCCACAGATGCTGGGCGGCGGCTACGGCCACTACGCACCAGCCGAGTGGACCGACGACACCCAGATGTCTCTCTATATCGCGGAGGTTGCCGCCACCGGAGCCGACCTGACGAGCCCGGAGGCGCTGGACAAGATCGCGCGCGGCTGGTGCCGGTGGGTGGTCGAGGAGGGGGCCACCGACGTCGGCAACCAGACTCGCGATGTCATCGACGCCGTCTCCCCAAGCCGCGACGAGCCCGGGATCGCCCAGCGCATGCGCCAGGCCGCCGCCGATCTCCATGCCAGGACCGGCATGACCGCGGGAAACGGCGCGCTGATGCGCAATGGGATCGTGGCTCTGACCAGGCTGACAGACCGCCAGGCGACCGCAGCGGCGGTGCGCGCCGTCGCCGAGCTGACCCATGCTGATCCGCTGGCCGGGGACGCCTGCGTCATCCACGCCGAGATGATCCGCGAGAACGTCATGAATCCCGCGTGGGAGAACCTGCCTATGCACGGAGCCAATCCCATGCGCACCCTCGACCTCATCCCCGGCGAGCGGCGTCAGTACTGGCACGACTTCTTTGACGGTGGGCCTGCAGACCCGAGTCACTACGACGCTCCCCCGCACCACGACGGCTTCGCCGTCCACGCACTGGCCCAGGCCACCCTGGCCTTCACCTTCGCCAACCGCTGCCACTACTGGAACCAGCCGCTCTTCTTCGACACGCGCGAGGAGACCTCGGCCTGGTGGATGAGCACCTTCCTTATGCAGGCTCTGACCACGAGCCAGGACAAGGACACCGTCGCCGCCATCGCAGGAGCCCTGGCCGGGAGCTACCTCGGGGCCGGCGCAGCGCCGCAAGAGTGGGTCAAGGCGATCCACGGCCTGCCGCGAGGCGAGGACGGCGCCGAGCGCACCGCCGTCGACCTGCGCGAGCTGGCCACGCGCACGGCGCTGGCGGGGCTCGGTCGCTAGTCCTCGGCCGAGCCCGTCTGCCGCCCAGCCAGCCAGGCACCTGCTGCCAGCAGGGCCAGCGCGCTCACCACGACTGCCGGAGGGACCGGCCCGCGAGGCAGGACGACCAGTCCGGCCCACACCGCCGTCGTCGCCCCGGCCACGGCCAGCCCACGCAGCGCCGCGCCCCGGACCACCGGCCACGGCAGGCGGGCACGAGCCGGCGCCGAGGAGGCCAGGACCAGGCAGGTGTGGTCAGTAACGAGCGCAAGCGCCATCAGCAGAGTAGTTCAGGAGGAAACGTCCCGGTGGCCGAAGAACCAGGCCAGGACCAGGACAGCCAGACTCAGCAGGCATCCCTCCTCCGGCGCCAGAGCCCTCCACAGCGCCACGACCGCCAGAACGGCGAGCAGCAGCGGGAAGGTCCCCGCCGCGAGTGACGCGCCAAGCAGCGCGAGCACCGAGATCGCGCGGATCACCAGCTGCGAGGGTGACAGAACCCGGGGCACTCGGGCCAGGAGCCATCCAAGGGGGCCGGAGCGAGGTCTGCGCCCCGAACGGTTTGGCGCGTTTATGTACCGCTCCTGGGACGGGACATCGCTGTCAAGGCCGCGTCCAGCGTGCCCGGGCCCCGCCAGGGAACGACGGCGATCCCCCGGTGCTCCAAGGCGGCGATGGTCCGATCCCGCTCCAGGGCGAGCACCTGGCGAGCCGTGTACTCCACGCTGCTCAGTCCACGCGGGTCAGACAGCTGCGGGGCGGTGTCGACGACGAGGACGTCCAGGCCGCAGGCAGCCTGCTGAGCCGCCAGCTCCACCACCTGCGTCTCGGTCAGCGGGCTGAGAACCACCACGAGGCTCCCCGGCGAGGTGGCCAGGCGCAGACGTCGTGACGCCGGGGTGCGGTCTGAGCCCGGCCGCAGGCGTCCGAGGGTTCCCAGGACCCGCAGGTAGTGGCGGCGTCCGTGGCCTGCCGGTACCGGCGTCGTCACTGCTCCCATCACCCGCAGCCCCATCCGATCCCCGGTACGCAGGCACCAGGCGGCGACCGACGCCGCAGCGTGCACCGTCCGGCTCAGGCTGCCCTCGTCCTGCCGCGAGGGCGCCGGAGTGTCCGCGAAGGCGTCGACGACGAGGAGGACCTGGGGGTCTGCCTGTGCGTAGGTCGTGCGCACGTGGAGCCGGCCCGTGCGCACCGAGGTCGGCCAGTGCACGAGACGAGGCCGGTCCCCGGGCTGGAAGAGACGGATGTCGTTGAACTCTGCCCCCTCCCCCGCGTTCCTGGCCCCGTGGACCCCGAGCATCCGCGAGGGGTGGGGCACCGGTGCGTCGGAGGTAAAAGCGCCGGGCGCTGGTGCCACCGTCAGCTCGATGGGGTGGCGGGCGAGCCAACGGTTGTCAAAGGCTCCCCACACACTGCGCAGGTACCGCTCGCCCTCGACCAGGTCGGCTCCCTGCCCCAGGATCTCGGTGCGTGGACGGCCGTGGGGGCGGCACGCTGCGCCCCAGCAGGCGATGATGAGCAGCGGGGTCGCCAGCACCACCAGGTCAGGTCGGTGCCCGGCGACGGCGAGCAGCGCCAGGCCAAGGCCACCCACGACGGCGCGCAGGTGGAGCGTCGTCGGCTTCCAGGGCTCAGCAGGTTGCTGGGTCGCTGCCGGGCTCCAGGGCTCAGCCGGTTGCAGGGTCACTGCCCGGCTCCGGGAACAGGGGTGCTCGCCAGGACCTGGGCAACGACCTCGCGCCCACTGATCGAGCTCATCCACAGCTCGGGCCGGATGGAGAGGCGATGAGCCAGGGCCACGACCGCCACGTGCTTGACATCCTCCGGGGTGACGTAGTCACGGCCACGGACCACGGCCAGGCCGCGAGCGGCGGTAACGAGCGCGAGCGAGCCACGGGGCGAGGCCCCGACGGCGACGGCCTCGTGCTCACGTGTGGCCGCGGCCAGGGCCACGCAGTACCGGCCCACCGACTCCTCGACCTCGACGTTCTCCACCGCTAGCTGGGCGGCCCGCAGACGGGTGGCGTCTGCCACCTGTGGCACGACCTGCTCCTCCTGCCGGCGTCCGATCCGGCGCGCCAGGACCTCCCATTCCTGGTCCGCACTGGGGTAGCCGAAGGACAGGCGCAACAGGAAGCGGTCCAGCTGAGCCTCGGGGAGCTGGTAGGTCCCCTCGTACTCCGCCGGGTTCGCGGTGGCGATGACGTGGAAGGGCTGGGGCAGCGGGAAGGTCGTCCCCTCCACCGTCACCTGCCGCTCCTGCATGGCCTCCAGGAGAGCCGCCTGGGTCTTGGGCGGGGTGCGGTTGACCTCGTCGGCCAGCAGCAGGCCGGTGAACAGCGGTCCGGGCCGGAAGCTGAACTCGCCACGCTTCTGGTCAAACAGGAAGGAGCCAGTCAGGTCCGAGGGCAGCAGGTCGGGGGTGAACTGGGCGCGAGTGAAGTCCAGCCCGAGGGCCTGGGCGAAGGAGCGGGCCATCAGGGTCTTGCCCAGCCCTGGGAAGTCCTCCAGGAGGACATGGCCTCCCGCCAGCACACCAGCCAGGATGAGCTCCAGCTCCTCGGGGTTGCCGACGACGGCCTGGGTCACCGAGTCCAGGACCTGTCTTGCCAGGGCGCAGGCCTGCGCAGCGCTGAGGGCCTGGGGCGGCGTCGGGTGGCTTGTGGTCATAGGGACTGGATCCTCTCGATCAGGCGAATGAGGTCGTGGTCAGTGCGGGGAGCAGGCATCGTGCCGCTGACCAGCTCCCACAGCTCGGCTCCCAGGAGGCAACGAGCACGCTCAGGATCAGCGTCAACGTCGACGGCCTGCCTCTCACGCAGGCGATCACGGGTGAGCTGAGCAAGATGCGGACGCACCCCGCTGTCCCAGCCCCGTGACGAGGTCGCGTCACGCAGGAGCCAGGTCAGTGTGGACAGGAGCCGGTCACTGGGTGCCGGGAGCGACCCCGGTGGCTCGCTCACGGGGAAAGCGGGCAGACCGAGCTCGACGCGCCTCAGGCGCGCGATACCCAGCAGGAGCAGCGGTGCCGCGAGCGCGATGACGGGATGGAGGCGGACCCCCATGAGGCTGAGGACCCACATAGCCGCCCAGACCACAAGGGTCACAAGCACCGCTGTGCGCAGGCGAGACGCCGTCATCACAGCCTCACCTCGCGCGACGACGCCCCGGCCTGCGGCCCTTGCCCCTCACTCAGGCCTAAAGCGGCATGTACCTGCGCCAGACCGCCGCGGGTCTGCTTGCGTGCCGCCTCGGTCATCTCGTGGGAGGAGAAACGGGCCTCGCGGTAGAGGGAGGCGAGATCCTCAATCGCCGCGGCCGGTACTTATCGCTGCGCCCGCACCCGCAGGACCAGCTCGGTGGAGGTCTCGTGGGGCCGGGTCCCCACACCGACCTGCGTGACGTCTCGCTCCAGCGCCATCCAGGCCGCCACAATGGCGTTGACCGGGCTTCCGTGCCGCAGTGCCTCCACCTGCCGTGCCGCCTGGCTCGGGCTCAGGAGGGCGAGGTCAGGACCGCATCCCTCGGCCGGCGTGTCAACGGCAACCGGCTGGAGACCCTGCAGGTGTGCGAGGAGGAAACGCACAAGCCGCCAGGCCACCAGACAGGCAAGCACGCCGGCAACGAGCACGACCATGACGACCAGGGCCAGGGCCCACCAGGACGTCCCGGTGCCGGCGAGCGGCTCCGGTGGGGCGATGGGCTGGAGGGATGGAAGAAGCACCGTGGGCGCCGCGCTCGGCTGGGGCCTGGTAGAGGGCGCCGTGGTCGTCATGAGCGGTGCGGTGTCCGTTGAGGCCCATGCCACCAGGACCACAGCCAGGGCGAGCGCGCACAGGACGAGCCCGCGCCACGTCGTCATAGAAGCAGCTGGCCTCATCCTCGCTCCTGTCACTGGGCCTCGATCCTAACCAGTGGTGTCCAGCAGGCCAGCGGTCTCCTCGCTCACTGCGACCGTGCCGGACAGGCCAGCCAGCTCGTGGGCAGTCTCAAGCACCATCTCACCGTCTGCCAGCTGTCGGACCCAGCTCTGCGGTATGGCGTTCAGACCGTAGAACGTGCCCGCCAGCTGCCCGTAGACCGAGCCCACTGTGTCGGCGTCGTGGCCGAGGTTGACGGCAAGCAGGGCGCCGTCGTGAACCTGGCCGGCCAGGGCCTCGGCGTGGGCATACAGCACCTCCCGGCTGGCACCTTGTGCCGCCAGGGCAATGAGCCGACCCCAGGCACCGCAGGCCTCGACGCACACGGGTAACGGGTGCGTGGTCATCGAGCCCGCCCGGCACAGCGTGTCCGCCAGATCCAGGTCGCTGGCGAAGGCGATAGCCACCGGCGCCAGGCGCATGAGAGAGCCGTTGCCGGCGGTCCAGCGGGTGGAGGGCTCCGCAGCACCCGTCTGGTGCGCGCGAAGTCGCTCAAGGACCACAGGGTCTGGTGACCGATCCCGAAACAGCGGCCCGTGCTCGTCAGGTACCCCTCGTCTCGCCAGCGCAGGAAGCGCTCGGCCTGGTCGCGCAGATCGAAGGTGCCGGTCTCAATGAGGCTGCGGGCCAGGCACAGGGCCATCGAGGTGTCGTCGGTCCACTGCCCGGCCTCCAGGCCGAAGCGTCCGCCCCCACGCATGCCGGTCACAGCCGGCAAGGTGTCACGTGGGGCGAACTCCATCGGAGCCCCGAGCGCGTCACCAACCGCCAGGCCGAGCAGGGCGCCAACAAGCCGGTCACGGTCCACTTGCGGCGCAGCCTCGTGCGCGCTGGTCTTCTGCCGTGACGACGACGGACCGGTTGGTGCTCCTATCGCCCCTCCCTCGCTCAGGTAGGCGATGGTATCCCGACCAACGTGTACGGGTGCGGCCGATTGAAGAGATCCACACCCTTCACTCGGTCGCACCCGTTCACCTTCGGCGCGCTAGGAGGCCTCAGGCCACAGTGAGCTCCACCGTGGTCTCGCCCTCGCCGTCGACCCGCTGGCCGCCGCTGACCAGCGACCAGGAACCGCTCAGGCCCGTCGCCGTGGCGCGCAGGACCTGTCCCTGCCGCACCACCTGGACCGAGGCCTCCTCACATCCGTCGTGAGCCGGGACCGTCACCACGCGCTCGTCGCCCTCAGCCAGCGCCTCGACCCGGACCGTCAGGCCCTCACGCCAGTCCTCCTCCGGGCGCGTGATGCTGCCAGCCAGCGCCAGCGCAGCGCCCTGGCGCACGTACAGGGGCAGGCTCTCCACCCCGTGCTTCTCGTGGACCCAGCGCGGGCCCTGGACGCTCTGGCCAGTCCAGTACGAGGTCCACGTGCCCTCGGGCAGGTAGACGTCCGCCTCGCCCTCGGCGTCCATCACCGGCGCGACCAGGAGATCGGAGCCGAGCATGTACTGCGTGTCCACGTCCCAGGCTCCGCGGTCACCCGGGAACTCCAGGAACATCGAGCGCATCATCGGCGTGCCGGTCTCGTGGGCCTCACGGGCGGCGGCGTAGAGGTAAGGCATCAGGCTCAGGCGCAGGTTGATGAACCGGCGGGCCACGTCCACCGACTCCTCGTCAAAGGCCCAAGGCACACGCACCGAGCTTGACCCGTGCAGGCGGGCGTGGGAGGACAGCAGCCCGAAGGCCAGCCACCTCTTGAACACGCCCGGGTCCGGGGTTCCCTCAAAGCCGCCGATGTCGTGGCTCCAGTAGCCGAATCCGGAGCTTGTCAGTGACAGGCCACCGCGCAGGGTCTCCCCCATCGAGGCGTAGGTCGACTCGTTGTCCCCGCCCCAGTGGACCGGGAACTGCTGGCCGCCGGCAGTGGCCGAGCGAGCGAAGAGGATGGCCTCGCCCTCACCGCGTACCTCGCTCAAGAGGTCGAAGACGGTGCGGTTGTACAGGTGGGTGTAGTAGTTGTGCATCCGCTCAGGGTCCGAGCCGTCGTGCCAAGCGATGTCCCGAACCGGGATGCGCTCACCGAAGTCGGTCTTGAAGCAGTCCACGCCCATCTCCAGCAGCCCGGCGAGCTTGGAGCGGTACCAGGCGACGGCGTCGGGATTGGTGAAGTCGACCAGCGCCATGCCAGCCTGCCACAGGTCGGTCTGCCAGATGTCCCCGTTGGTCTTGTGTACCAGGTACCCCTTGGCCGCGCCCTCGGTGAACAGTGCCGAGCGCTGGGCGATGTAGGGGTTGATCCACACGCAGATCTTCAGTCCCTTGGCCTTCATCCGCTCGAGCATGGCGGCCGGGTCCGGGAAGGTGGCCGGGTCCCACTCGAAGTCAGACCAGTGGAAACCACGCATCCAGAAGCAGTCGAAGTGGAAGACGCTCAGCGGCAGGTTGCGCTGCGCCATCCCGTCGACGAAGCCGGTGACGGTTTCCTCGTCGTAGGAGGTGGTGAAAGAGGTTGTCAGCCACAGCCCGAAGGACCAGGTCGGCACCATCGGGGCCCGGCCGGTCAGGGCCGTGTAGCGGCGCAGCACGTCCTTGGGGGTGGGACCGTCAATGACGTAGTAGGTCAGGCGCTCGCCCTCCACCGAGAACTGGGTCCGGGTAGTCAGCTCACTGCCCACCTCGAAGGAGACCCCTCCCGGGTTGTCCACGAAGACACCGTAGCCGGCGGTGGTGAGGTAGAAGGGGATGTTCTTGTAGGCCTGCTCGGAGGCAGTTCCCCCGTCCTCGTTCCAGATGTCCACGCTCTGGCCGTTCTTGGTCAGGGCCCCAAAGCGCTCACCCAGGCCGTAGACACGCTCGCCCGGACGCAGGCTCAGCTGCTCACGCATGTAGGTCTGGCCGTCTGGAGCGACGACGTGGGCCACGGCCCGCGGCAGCGAGGTGGTCAGCTCCTTGCCGGCGTGGGTGAAGCGAGCGGTCCAGTCCGCCCCTTCCTCCAGGTGCACAGCCAGGTCCCCGGCGCGCAAGGTCAGTCCCGAGCCCTCAGGTTCGACGACGCCGCTGTAGCCGGCCTCGCTCGTCACCTCGAAGTGAGGCCCGGGGTCCCGCCTGCCGGCGTGGTTGACCAGCGAGACCTTGATGACGCCGTCGGCCACGGCGGTGAAGGTGGCCGTGAGCAGGGGGTTGTTGAGGGTGTCGCCGCGTCCGGTGACCGGGCGGACCGGGGCGTAGGCGCGCAGGGCAGTGGCGCCGTCGTCCGTGGTAGGTCCCAGGTCCAGCAGACCACGAGCCTTCTCGACCTGGTAGCCCTCGCGGTCGAGCCAGTATCCGTTAGAGAACTTCATGTGGGGTCCTTAGATCAGTGAGGGTGACGCTCAGGGGCGCCAGGAGACAAGAGGTCCTGGCCGCTACTTCACGGCGCCAGCCGTGACCCCTCGGGTCAGGGTGCGCTGGAAGAAGAAGAAGAACAGGAAGGTCGGGATGAGGGAGACCAGCGCGCCGGCGTTGAGCGTAGGTACGTCAAGCATGCGGTCGCCCTGGAGGCTGGACAGCGCGATCGGCACCGTCTGGGTGTCGTTGGAGGTGAGCATGACCAGCGGGATGAAGAACTCGTTCCAGGTCCAGATGAAGAAGAAGATCATGAGCACGCTCATCGTGGGGCGCACGATCGGGAAGACGACCTTCCACAGAATCTCCCAGCGGCTGGCACCGTCGAGCTCGGCAGCCTCCAGCAGTGCGCGTGGGAAGGTGCCCAGCACAGAGGAGAGCAGATAGGTACCGAAGGCGGACTGGATGACGGTGAAGATGATGACGATCGACCAGGGGTTGTCAGTCAGCCCCACCTTCTGGGCCATCATGAACAGCGGGTAGATCAGGCCTTCCTGCGGCAGCATGTTGGCGATCATGAACAGGGCGATGATCCAGGCCCTGCCCTTGACCCGTCCCACGCCGATCGCGTAGGCGTTGAACAGGGACAGGAAGGCTCCGGCCACGGCCACCAGCGCCGAGGTCCAGATGGAGTTCCACAGCTTGACCGGGAAGTTGACCCGCTCCCAGAAGTAGGCCAGGCCATCGGTGTAGAAGCTGGTAGGCAGTGACAGCGGGCTGCCGCCGGAGTAGTCAGCCGGGGACTTGAAGGCGTTCATCACCATGAGGACGAAGGGCGCGACCATGAACAGGGCGAGCACGCCGACGACGGCGAGGACCACCCAGCGAGCCACGCCACGGTGGAAGCGGTCCTTCTTCTTGGCCGGAACGGCCTGGGCAATGGTGGCGCTCATGTCAGCGGCCCTCCTCTTCACGGCGTGCGCTGCGGTTCTGGAAGAACTGGATGACGCCGGCGATGACGATGATGACAAGGGTCAGGACGGTCGAGATCGCGGCTCCGTAGCCGACCTTCGACTTGTCGAAGAAGTTGAGGTACGAGTAGTAGCTGGGCACCAGGGTCGAGGACTCCGGGCCGCCACGGGTGAGCACGTAGACCGGCGCGAAGACCTTGAGCGCGGCGATGGTGCAGGTCAGCACGATGACGAAGGTCTCGGGCTTGATCTGCGGGATCGTGATGGCGCGGAAACGAGCCAGCCATCCTGCGCCGTCGAGCTCGGCGGCCTCGTAGAGCTCAGGGTCCACGCGCTGGAGGGCCGACATGAAGATCACCGTCGGGTAGCCGATCTGGATCCAGATCAGGACGAACATGACCGCCGGCAGCGCGGTGGAGGTCGAGCCCAGCCAGTTGGGCGGGTTGTCGATCCCGATGCCCCGCAGGATGGTGTTCAGCGCCCCGGTCTGGGAGTTGAGGATCCAGTTCCACACGATCCCGGCCACGGAGATCGGCAGGATCTGGGGGAGGTAGTACATGGCGCGAAGCGTGGTGGCCACCGAGGAGTTGAAGTGCTTGCCGATGTAGTCGAAGAGCACCGAGGCCAGGAACAGGCCGATGAGCGTGGGAATGACCACCATCGCCACGATCATGTACATCGAGTTGCCAAAGGAGGCCCAGAACTTCTCGTCCGCCAGCAGCGCTTTGTAGTTGTCCAGCCCGATGAAGCGCATCGGGGCCATGCCTCCCTTCCACTTGTGCAGGGAGTACCAGATGTTCATCGTCAGCGGGAAGGCGATGATGACGGCGAAGGAGACCGCCCCGGGGATGAGGTAGAGCAGGTAGGGCAGGCTACGGCGCCTGGACCTGTGGACGGTAGTCGTGCGAGCTGTAGGCACTGGAGGCTTCTTCCGTGTGGACCGCGGTGGACTCAGGAGGCACGACGGCGCAGCGCGGCTCACGCTCAGCGCTGCGCCGTCGTCATGAGGGAGGCGGGAAGGCTTACTCCTCGCCCACGCCCATCTCGCTCTTGCCCTCCTCGTAGGCTGCCTGGAGGTCGGCCAGGACGTCCTCAGGGCTCTTGGAGCCGTTGATGAGGGACTGCATGGCAGAGGTGATCTGGTCGTAGAAGCCAGCCACCGGCCAGTCGGGGTAGAAGGCCAGGCCGTCCTCGTCCAGGATGGTCTGGAAGTTCTCGGTCAGGGTGCGGGTCTTGTCATCCTCGATGGTCGAGGCGTCGCCGGCCACCGGCAGACCGCCCTTCTGCCCCAGAATCTCCTGGACCTCGTCGGACAGGGTGATGTCGATGAAGTCGTAGGCCAGCTCCTTGTTCTTGGCGTTGGTGGGCACCACCCACAGGTTGCCGGAGGAGCCGATGGACAGCTTGGAGCCGGGGAAGAGGAACTGGTCCCAGGTGAAGCCGGTGATGTCAGCGACCATGCGGCCGAACCACCACGAGCCGGAGACGAACATCGGGTAGGAACCGGCGATGAAGGAGGCTCCGGCGTCCTCAGCGGTCAGGCCCGCCGAGTCCGGGGCCACGTAGCCCTTGCCGATCCACTCCACGAGCTTGGCGGTACCAGCCTTGACCGGGTCCGCGCTCCAGTCGACGTCGCCCTTGAACAGCTGGTAGGAGTCAACGAAGGAACGGTCGGCCTGGGCCAGGATGAGCTGGTACCACAGCTGTCCCATGGGGTACTCCGAGCCGGCCTCAGCCAGCGGCACCTGTCCACGCGCCACGAAGGCGTCGCACACGGCCTCCAGCTCCTCCAGCGTGGTGGGCACGGCCAGGCCCGCCTCGTCGAACATGTCCTTGTTGTAGTAGACGAAGACGTACTCGCCGTAGTTGGGCACGCCATACCAGTCGCCGTCACCCATGAGGCCGTCCTCGGTGTAGCGCGCGGTGGTCTGGATGGAGGTAGGGAGCTTGGTGTCCCAGCCACGCTCGGTAGCCTGCTCGGTCAGGACCTCGATCAGGCCCTGGGAGGCGAGCTGACCAGAGGTGGCGTTGCCCTTGTTGTACTCCATGATGTCCGGGACGTCGTCGCCGGTGAGCACGATCTTGGCGTTCTTCTGGAGCTGCTCGAAGGTCTGGTCCTCGGTCTTGACGGTGACGTCGGGGTGCTTCTCCTTGAAGATCTCGATGGCGCGGGCCCAGGCCTGGCCCATCGCGGAGTCATCAGACTCGTAGTCCCAGATGACGAAGGTCTTGGAGTCAGATCCGGAGCCCGAGCCTCCGCACGCGCTCAGGCCGAGCAGGCCGGCGCCCGCCAGGCTCGTCATGGCCAGGGTGTTGAAGGTCCTGCGGTTGATCATGGTCGTTACCTCTGCGTTGAGTTGCCGTTACTGGGATCTGGGTGTGATGCCCCGAGCCGGTGGCGCGGGGACGTGCGTGGGCGCCGTCTAGGGCGCGGGGACCGGGCCGATGGTCTCGCCGGCCACGAGGGCGCAGCGCACCAGGCGCTGGCAGTCGGTCGGGGCGATCTGGCCGTCCAGGAGAGCCACAAGCGCCTGGGCGGCGTAGGCTCCCATCTCCTCCCCCGGCCCGTGGGAGGTGGTCAGGGGCGGGTAGGTCATGGCGGACAGGGGCCGGGAGGACACGGCGCCGACGACGGAGATATCACCTGGCACGTCCAGGCCCATCTCGTGGAAGCCAGCGAGCAGGCCCAAGGTCGCCATGTCGTTGAGGACGACGAGAGCCGTGGGGCGGTTGGTCTGCGTCCACAGGCTGCGAGCCAGCTGCCGGCCAGCCACGGGGCTCGCGTCGCAGGAGACCGTGGCTGGAGCAAGCCCCAGGGACTCCATCGAGGCCCGGTAGATGGTGCGTGAGCGCACGGCCGGCCCGTAGCCGGTGGCGACCTGGGTCTGTGGGCGTCCGACGAAGGCGATGCGCTCGTGGCCCAGAGCGTGCAGGCGCCGGACCGCGGAGTCGATAGCCTCCTCGAAGTCGATGTCGACGTAGGCGTAGGCCGAGGAATCCTCGGTGCGCCCCACGAGCACGAAGGGGATCTCCGCCTCCTGCAGGTGGCTCACCCGGGGGTCAGCGACGGCGACCTCGACCAGCAGCACGCCGTCGGCCTTGCCCTGGCGCACGATCGTGGCCAGCTCGGCGCCTCCGCGATCGCGGCTGACGGGCCACACCGCCAGGTGGTAGCCAAGCTCCGCAGCCGCGCGCTGGGCGCCGCGGACGATGCCGAAGACGGTCTCTCCCATCGCGGTGTCGAACTCGGGGAAGCTCATGGCCAGCGTGTAGGAGCGCCGGCGCGCCAGTCCGCGTGCCATCGCATTGGGCTCGTAGTCGAGCTCCTCCATGGCCTGACGAATGCGCTCGGCGGTGGCTCGGGCTACGGGGCGTGCGCCTGACAGGGCGTAGGAGACCGTGGAGACGGCCACGTTGGCCCGCTTGGCGACGTCCTGCATGGTGGCCACCCAGCCCACCTCCTTGTGAGAGCCTCGAATCGAAGCGCTTCGTCGAAACGCTTCAATAAGGATGGAAGGTGCCCCGATCCCCAGGCAAGCAGATCGGGCGATCATCGAACATTTTCGATGATCGCCCGATCAGGCAGTCTCGGACGGCCGGGCTCAGGCAGCGCCCCGGCCGCGCAGGAGGCGTGAAGAGGCCTTGGCGACGCAGTGCTCGACGAAGGCGATGATCTCCGCCTCCACCTCGGCACGGGTGGCCGGCTCGTTGTGCACCTCGTGACGCATTCCGGTGTAAACACGCGTGCGCACGTCATGGAATCCCGCATCCCACAAGGAATTGGCCACGACGTAGGCCCCATGGCCGAAGTCCGCCACCGGGTCCTGGTCTCCAGCCAGCAGGAGCACCGGCAGCTCGGTGGAGACCGGAGACATCCACCCCTCGGCATTGGCGCGGTCATAGAGCTCGATAAAGGAGCGGCCGAAGCGCAAGGTCATTGGCGCCCCGAAATTGTTGTACGGGTCCACGGCGTGGTCAGCGACCACCTGCGGGTCGGAGGCGACCCAGTCGGTGGGTCCCGCCCCCTCCCCAAAGCGGTCGAGGAAGCCCTCGAACATGGCGGCGGTCAGGTTGTCGCTGTCCAGCGCCTGTCCCCCGCGCTCAGCGATCGCCGCGTCCAGAGCATCACGCACATGGGGGTTGCGCATGCCCTTCATCGAGGCGGCGACGCCGCACAGCGCCAGGCCAGCCAGACCCTGGGGGTGGGTGGTGGCCAGCGAGCGGGCGATCATGGAGCCCCAGGAGTGGCCGAAGACGACGTAGGGCAGGTCCGGGTGACGCTCGGTGACGATCTGACGCAGCTGTTGTTCGTCCTCGACGACGACGCTGGCACCGTCCTCCCCGGCGTCCTGCCACACGCCGGAGAGCATCGCCGTGCGGCCGTGGCCGGCGTGGTCATCAGCAGCGACGACGAAGCCGACGTCCAGGAGGGCGGTGATGAGGTGGAGGTAACGACGCGAGTGCTCCCCTAGGCCATGGACGATCTGGACGATCGCACGCGCGGGCGTGGTCGGCTCATAGATCCAGGCCTGGATCTCGTCGCGGCCGTTGATGGAGGTGAACGGTGTCTCGTGCAGTGCCATGACTGACCTCTCTGTCAGATGTTGCAGCAGATCGATGTGCCTGCGACCTTACTCCCACGCTCGCAACAGGGCGATCAGGCTGCCGACCGGCTCGCCCCAGCCCAGCACCTGTGCCGGGAGCGCTTCCTCCAGCCGCTCACCCAGGTCCCCCTGAACGCCGAGGGCACGCAGGGCCGGCAGCATGGCCGGCACCCGAGCACGTGAGGCGCCGTCAGCGATCTTGACGGCCAGGCACGCCCCTCCTGCAAGAGCCAGGGCGTACACGCCCTCGGCTCCGTCCTTCGCGACCGCGCCCGGCAGGGCCCGCATGAGCGCCGTGACGTCGCGCCCCTGGCCGCCCACCAGCTCGGGCCAGGTACTCATCGCCTGCGCCACCGCGTACTCGGCGCTGCCCGGAACCGCGCTGGTCAAGCGGCCATAGGCCCGGGCCAGTCCCACCAGTGGCAGGGGATAGACCTCGGCGCCGCAGCCGTCGCGCGTGATCGTGGACGGGTCGATCCGGCAGCCGGTCAGCTCCTCGACGCTCGAACGCACCAGTGCGGCCACCGGGTGGTCGTGCTCAAGGTAGCCGGCAGGGTCCCACCCGCAGGCCACGGCAGTGGCCATCATGGCGGCATGCTTGCCCGAGCAATTCTGGTGCAGGCGGTCAGGCCGGGCGCCCGAGGCCGTGAAGGCGCGACGTTCAGGGCCCCCGATCGGCACCCCCGGGGTGTTGCGCAGGTCTGCCGGGCCCAGGCCGTAGCGGCGAAGGATGGAGGTGACGATCTCCAGGTGCTCAGCCCCACCGGAGTGGCTGGCGCAGGCCAGCGCCAGCTGACGCGGCTCCAGCTCCAGCCCCGCACGCACCATGCCGACGGCAAACAAGGGCTTGAGCGCCGAGCGGGCGAAGACACCGCTGTGCACATCCCCGGCCTGGAGCACCACGTCACCGTGGGCGCCCAGGGCCACCAGGCTGCCGTAGTGGACGGACTCGATCGTCGGGCGCTGCGGGCTGCCTCCGCGAGTAGCGGCCACCAACGGCACCATCCCGGCCGGGCCGAGCCCTGCGAAGACGGTGGACGGGTCAGACGATGCGTCCGTGACGCGATGCTCGGCAGCTTTCACCCGCCCATTGTGTCCGCCTCAGACTCAGCCCACCAGCCTCAGGCACCCCGACGCAGGTCCGCGGTAGTGATCAAGGTGTTGAAGCGGGCGCTGGCCAGGCAGCGCCTGAGATCCTCCATCACCTCCTCACGCGTGGCGAGGGCGGCGCTGACGTCGACGTGCTCCATGCTCAGCGCACAGATGCCCCACGTATCTGACACGGTCTCGACGACGAACCTCCTGGCCAGGAACGGGCGCAGGCGGACCAGGTCCGCACCGGCGCCGTAGATCACGCTGCGCATCCGCTCCTGCCCGTCCAGGCCGCATCCCTCGGCCCCAGCAGCGCTCGGGGCGTCCCACACCACCACCTGGACGAAGACCGTGCGCTGTCCCGTCCGCGGTGCGCTGAGCAGCCGCTTCAGCGGCCTCATGACCATCTGCTCCGCGGTGGGCTTCTCTAGGAGAAGAGCCTCATCACAGGAGCCGGCATAGGCGTAGGCCAGCACGCCCCGCCGGGTCAGGGCCTGCGCCAGCTGCCCCATACGCTCATCCTCAAAGTCCTGCCTCTGCCACCACACGGTCCAAGAGCGGCCGGGCACGGGGAGCTGAAGGTCAAAGCCCTCCTGCCTCGCGCCGTCAATGACGGCGGGCATCCCCTCCTCCGGCCAGACACGGACCAGCGCCGCATTGGCCCCCATCCTGGTCACCAGGGCACAGCTCAGTGGTGACGGCTGCCTTGCCTTGTCCGCCGGGCACGCTACCGCGGTCCCGCTCACGCCTGTCCTCATGACCCTGAGGCTACGCAGGAGGTACGACACGAACTCTGACACAAGTGAACGTTCACATTCAGGGCGGATCCCGTCTACACTCGGTTCCAGACCGGTGACGTCCTCGACCACCACGACGCCACTGTGACCCACCCACCGACACGCAACGGAGCCCTCGGATGTCTCAGCACCCCACCACCTCGACCCCCCTGGACCTGACTCGGACTGCGTTGGGTATTGAGTTTGGTTCCACCCGGATCAAGGCGGTGCTGATCGATCCTGCTGGCACAGTGCTCGCCTCCGGCGCGCACGACTGGGACAACTCCCTGGTCGACGGGGTGTGGACCTACCGCCTGGAGGAGATCATCACCGGCCTGCGCGCCGCCTACACCGCCCTGGCCAACGACCTCAAGGACACTCACGGCCTTGCCCTGACCACCACCGGAGCCATCGGGATCTCGGGCATGATGCACGGCTACATCGCCCTAGACGCCCAGGGCCAGCTCCTGACCCCCTTCCGCACCTGGCGCAACACCATCACCGCCGAGTCCTCCGCCGCCCTGTCCCAGCTGTTCGGCCTCAACATCCCCCAACGCTGGACCATCTCCCACCTCCACCGCGCCATCACCACCGCAGAGCCCCACGTACCCCACATCAACCGGGTGACCACCCTGGCCGGCTACATCCACTGGCGCCTGACCGGCCGCCACGTCCTGGGCGTGGGCGAGGCCTCCGGCGTCTTCCCCATCGGAGCCGACGGCGCCTCCTTCGACCCACACATGCTCGCCGCCTTCGACCAGGCCGTCTCCGCGCCCTGGCACCTGGCCCAGGTCCTACCCGAGGTCGCCCTGGCCGGCCAGGAAGCCGGCACCCTCACCCCCGACGGCGCCACCCTGCTCGACCCCACCGGTACCCTCCAAGCAGGTATCCCCCTGTGCCCGCCCGAAGGAGACGCCGGCACCGGCATGGTCGCCACCGCCGCCCTACGCCCCCGCACCGGCAACGTCTCAGCCGGCACCAGCGCCTTCGCCATGATCGTCCTGGACCAGCCCCTACGCACCCTCATCCCCGAAATCGACCTCGTCGCCACCCCCACCGGCCGCCCCGTCGCCATGGCCCACGCCAACAACTGCACCTCCGACCTCAACGCCTGGGTCGAGGTCTTCTCCCAGTTCGCCACCGCCCTGGGCCACCCCATCGACCGCGGCCCCCTATTCGACCTCCTCCTCACCGCCGCCGACACCACCACCATGGACCAGGCAGGAACAATGTCCTACAACTTCCTATCCGGCGACGCCCTGGTAGGCCTGACCGAAGGACGCCCCCTCACCCTGCGCCGCCCCAACGCCAAGTTCGGACTAGCCGGCCTCATGCGCTCCCACCTGTTCGCCCTATTCGCCTCCATGGCCCACGGAGTCCAGATCCTGCGCCGCACCACCAACATCACCATCGACTCCATGCACGCCCACGGCGGCATCTTCAAGACCCCACGCATCCCCCAACAGGTCCTCGCCGCAGCCTTCGACACCCCCGTCACCGTCTCCACCACAGCCTCCGAAGGCGGCGCCTGGGGCATGGCACTCCTAGCCGCCTACTCCCAATGGGCCCAAAACACCACGCTCGAAGACTGGATCGACAACACCGTCAACACCACACAACAGGCCCTCACCCTCCAAGCCACACCCGAACAAGTCACCGAGTACCAGCACTACCTGGAACACTTCATCGCCGGACTACCCCTGCAAAAAGCCGCCGTCGAGGCATTCTGAGCCGACCTCACCCACCTTGAGGCCTCTCGGGCCGGCTCAGGACCAGTAGGCCCAGCAGGCCTCACGCGCCGGCTGCGCCCAGGCGCTGTCCGGGGTGGACACCTCACCGCTGGTCGCCGAGACGACCAGGGCGGCCAGGTCCGGCTCGCCCCGTCTGGCACAGTCGTGCCCCAGCATGTGCAGCAACGGGCCCATGTGCCGGGGAAGAACCAGGCCACCGATGGCCTGACTGAGCTCGCCGTAGGTGATGACCTCACCGTGGCCCGCAAGCTCCACCAGGACCTCGCGGGAGCGCACCGTCGCCTGCGCCAGGCGCGGGGTCAGAGTGTGGCACCGCTCCCCCACCGGGTAGCGCTGACCGACGACGAGGACGAGCCGGTCCGAGGCCAGCGGCTCATGCTTCACAGGGTCACGCTTCACAAGGCCATCATGCCCGGTGACCTGGAAGACTGGTGCCATGAGCCAGACCCATGACGCCTACCAGTACCCGACCGTGCTCGTGCGCGGCGAGATCAAGCTCGGCCAGTTCCTCAAGCTGGCAGGCTTGGTCGAGGACGGCGCCGAGGCGCGGATCGCGATCCAGTCCGGTGACGTGAGGGTCAACGGCGAGGTCGAGACCCGGCGCGGCCACCACCTGGCTGCTGGGGACGTCGTCGAGGTCGAGCTACCGGCCCAGGCCGCGGGCGCCGTCGTCGCTGCGCAAGAGTAGGGGCCGGCGGTCCCGGGCCTTCAGTGCTTGAGGCACCCCGGGCCCAGGAGCGCCTTGACGTCGGAGTAGAAGGCCTGTGAAGCCTCCACCCGCAGGGAGTTGCTCAGCTGGGTACGCACCTCGCGGTACTTGCTCGTCAGCGTGAGCCTGACCGGGCTCATCCCGGGGTGCTTCTCCAGCACGGTCTTGAGCTGGTCAATGAGCGGGCCGGTGCAGCGGTTGGTCGGCAGCGTCAGGGTCACGGACTCGTGCGTCGCGCTGGAGACATCGGGAATCGTCATCTCCTGGACCGCCAGGGCCACCTGCCCGTCACGCCGGTTGACCCGCCCGCGCAGGGTCACCACCGTGTCAGGAGCCAGCATCGTGGAGACTGTCTGGTAGGTCGCGGGGAAGAAGAGCGCCTCCACCGTTCCGCCCAGGTCCTCCACCTGCGCGATGGCCCACAGGTTGCCCTGCTTGGTGGTCTTGCGCTGCAGGGAGGTGATGAGCCCGGCCACCGTCACCATGGCACCGTCAGGCCGCTCCTCGTTCTCCAGCAGGTCAGCGATCTCGACGTCCGCCAGCTTGGAGAGCATGCCCTCCAGGCCCAGCAGCGGGTGGTCAGAGACGTAGAGGCCCAGCATGTCGCGCTCGAAGGCCAGCTTGTCCTTCTTGTCCCACTCAGGCAGGTCCGGGACCTCGGAGGAGAAGACCGGGCCGGAGCCGAAGGCAGGGTCCTCAGACGCCTGGTCGCCACCGCCCAGCGAGGCGAAGAGGTCGAACTGTCCCACGGCCTCGTTGCGCTTGACCCCGATGATCTCGTCAACGAAGTCCTCATGGCAGGCCTGCAGGGAGCGACGTGACTTGCCCAGGGAGTCAAAGGCACCGGCCTTGATCAACGAGTCGATCGTGCGCTTGTTGCACACCACCGCCGGCACCTTGTCCAGGAAGTCCTCAAAGCTGGTGAAGTCGCCCTGTTCCTCACGGGCTGCGACGATCCCGTCGACCACGTTGGCGCCCACGTTGCGGATCGCCCCGAGCCCGAAGCGGATGTCCGAGCCGACGGCGGAGAACTGGGCACGCGAGGCGTTGACGTCCGGGGGCAGCACCTTGATGCCCATGTGACGGCACTCGCCGAGGTAGAGCGCCAGCTTGTCCTTGTTGTCCTTCTGGCTGGTCAGCAGCGCCGCCATGTACTCCGTCGGGTAGTGGGTCTTGAGGTACGCGGTCCAGTAGGACACCACGCCGTAGGCCGCCGAGTGCGCCTTGTTGAAGGCGTACTTGGCGAAGGGCACCACGACGTCCCACAGGGTCTTGACGCTCTCCTTGGAGAAGCCGTTGGCCACCATCCCGGCCTCGAACTCGACGAACATCTTGGCCAGGATGTCCATCTTCTTCTTACCCATGGCCTTGCGCAGGGCGTCGGCCTTACCCATCGTGAAGCCCGCCAGGTCGGTGGCGATCTTCATCACCTGCTCCTGGTAGACGATGAGGCCGTAGGTGTTGCCCAGGATGGGTTCCAGGGCCTCCTTGAGCTCCGGGTGGATCGGGGTGATCTCCTGCTGGCCGTTCTTGCGCAGGGCATAGTTGGTGTGTGACTCCGCACCCATGGGCCCGGGACGGTACAGGGCGCCGACGGCGGAGATGTCCTCGAAGTTGTCAGGCTTCATCAGCCGCAGCAGCGTGCGCATACCACCGCCATCGAGCTGGAAGACGCCCAGGGTCTCCCCGCGCGAGAGCAGCTGGTAGGTCTCGGCGTCATCCAGGGCGACGTGGTCGATGTCCAGCGGCTCCTTGCCGTTGGCCACGATGTTCTCCAGGGCATCGGAGATGACCGTGAGGTTGCGCAGGCCCAGGAAGTCCATCTTGAGCAGCCCCAGGTGCTCACAGGTGGGGTAGTCGAACTGGGTGATGTAGGCGCCGTCCTGCAGGCGCTGCATCATCGGGATGATGTCAGTCAGCGTGGCGCTGGACATGATGACGGCGCAGGCGTGCACGCCCCACTGGCGGGTCATGCCCTCCAGCCCCTGGGCGAGCTCAACGATCTTCTGGGCATCGGGGTCCTCAGCGTGCAGGGCGCGGAACTCCGCGGCCTCCCCGTAGCGCTCGTCCTCGGGATTGAAGATGCCCTTGATGGTGATGTCCTTACCCATGATGGTGGGAGGCATCGCCTTGGTCAGCCGGTCACCGACGGCGTAGGGGTAGCCCATGACGCGGCTGGAGTCCTTCAGGGACTGCTTGGCCTTGATGACACCGTAGGTAACGACCTGGCTGATCTTGTCCGCGCCGTACTTGGCCTTGACGTAGTCAATGACTTCCTCACGCCGGCGCTCGTCGAAGTCGACGTCGATATCCGGCATGGAGATGCGCTCGGGGTTGAGGAAGCGCTCGAAGATGAGGCCGTGCTGGAGAGGATTGAGCTCGGTGATCCCCATGGCGTAGGCAACCATGGAGCCGGCTCCGGACCCACGCCCCGGTCCCACGCGGATGCTGTGGTTCTTGGCCCAGTTGATGTAGTCAGCCACCACCAGGAAGTAGCCGGGGAACCCCATCTGGACGATGACGCCGATCTCGTACTCGGCCTGCTTGCGGCAGTCCTCGGGGATGTTACCGCCGAAGCGCTTGTCCATCCCCTTCCAGCACTCCTTGATGAACCAGGACTCCATGGTCTCCCCCTCGGGCACGGGGAAGGCCGGCATGAAGGAGGCTCCCTCGTCCACGGTGGCGAAGTGGACGTCGCACTGCTCGGCCACGAGCAGGGTGTTGTCACAGGCCTGCGGCATCTCGCGGAAGAGCTCACGCATCTCCCGTCCGGGACGCAGGTAGTAGGTGTCGCCGTCGAACTTGAAGCGGTCGGGATCGGAGAGCACCGAGCCGGAGTTGATGCACAGCATCGCGTCCTGGATGGTGCGGTCCTCGGGGCGTACGTAGTGGGAGTCGTTGGTGGCCAGCAGGGGTGCGCCGATCTCCTTGGCCAGGCGCAGCAGGTCCTTGGTCACCCGCTGCTCGATCTCCAGGCCGTGGTCCATCAGCTCGACGTAGAAGAACTCCTTGCCGAAGATGTCCTGCAGCTCCCCGGCGCAGCGCAGTGCCTCCTCCCACTGCCCCAGGCGCAGCCGCGTCTGGATCTCCGAGGACGGGCAGCCGGAGGTGCCGATGAGCCCGGAGGCGTAGCGCTGGAGCAGCTCGCGGTCCATACGCGGGGACTTGCCCCACTGGCCTTCCAAGGAGGCGTAGGAGTCCAGGCGCATGAGGTTGTGCAGTCCCTCGTCATTACGCGAGAGCAGTGTCATATGCGTGTAGGAGCCTCGCGCCGAGACGTCGTCGGAGCGTTGGGACTCCTCTCCCCAGAACACGCGCGTCTTGTCAAAGCGCGAGGTCCCGGGGGTCATATAGGCCTCGACGCCCACGATCGGCTTGATACCAGCCTTGCGCGCAGCCTCGTAGAACTCGTAGGCGCCGAACATGTAGCCGTGGTCGGTGATGGCCAGCGCCGGCTGCCCCAGCCTCTTGGCCTCGGCGACGTAGTCCTTGATCTTCCCGGCGCCGTCGAGCATCGAGTAGTCCGTGTGGACGTGGAGGTGGACGAAGTCGTCCTTCTTAGCCTCAGGTGCCTGGGTACCGGGATCAGCCATGGGCCCATCCTAGGGCCGGGAGCCGGGCCTCAGCGGGTGAGGAACCTCGCCATGTCCTGGTGCCAGATCCCGGCGTCGAGGTACCGACGCCCGTCCACCGGGGCATAGCCGCAGCGTGCGTAGAAACCCATCGCCTGCTCCTGGGCGGACAGCACCATCCGCACCCTGTCCGGGGCGCTCGGACCGTCCCCGGTCGCCAGCTCCACGGCTGCCTGCTCGACGGCGGCCACGAGCCTGGCGCCCAGGCCCGTCCCCCGCGCCGAGCGCCGGACGGCCAGCCGTCCCAGGTGCGCCTGGCCAGGATCATCGGGGTCGATCAGCAGGCGCGCTGTGCCCAGGGGCGTGCCGTCAGGAGCACTCGCCAGGACGTGCACCGTCGTCGGCTCATAGTCACGCGCGTCGATCTCCAGGACGAGGGGCACGTTCTGCTCCCGGACGAAGACCTCCAGGCGCACCAGGCCTGCACCTGCGTGCACCAGCTCAGCCTGCTCCCCGACGCCGTCACCGCGCGCCGTCAGGATCCTCACCGTCTCAGGCATACCTCAGCACCTCCAGAGCGTGGACGAGATCGTCGGGGTACGGACTGACGAAGGTCATCCACTCTCCTGTGATCGGGTGGGCCAGTCCCAGACGGTGCGCGTGGAGCCACTGGCGCACCAGGCCCGTGCGCTGGGACAGGGCTGCGTCCGCACCGTAGGTCTCGTCGCCCACGCAGGGGTGGCCGACGGCGGACATGTGCACGCGGATCTGGTGGGTACGCCCGGTCTCCAGGTGGATCTCCGCCAGGTCGGCGGCCGGCATCGACTCAATGACGTCGTAGTGGGTGACGGACTCGCGTCCGCCATCGATGATGGCCATCTTCCACTCTCGGCTGGGGTGGCGCCCGATAGGAGCGTCAATCGTCCCGGAGGAGGGGTCAAGGTGGCCCTGGACCAGGGCGTGGTAGATCTTGTCCACCTCGTGCTCACGGAAGGCTCGTTTGAGCACCGAGTAGGCTCTCTCGCCCTTGGCCACGATCATGGCGCCCGAGGTGCCCACGTCCAGGCGCGAGACGATCCCCTGACGCTCAGCGGCCCCGGAGGTGGCCACCTGGACGTGCATGGCCTTGAGGGCACCGAGCACATCCGGCCCGTCCCAGCCCATCGAGGGGTGGGCCGCGATCCCGGCCGGTTTGTCGACGACGACAATGTCCTCGTCCTCATACACCAGGCTCATGCCGTCCACAGGCGTGGGTGCGGGGCCCAGCGGGCGAGGATCAGGCAGGTCGACCTCAATAAGGCTGCCGGCCACCAATCGATCCGACTTGCCCAGCACCGCCCCGTCCATCCGCACCCCGCCCTGGGCGCACAGCTCGGAGACCTTGGAGCGCGACAGGCCGGTCATGCGCGCCAGGGCCGCGTCCACGCGCTCGCCCACCAGTCCGTCTGGGACAGGCAGCAGACGCATGCTCACGAGGCCTGCTCCTGGCCGGTCCCCTCGCCGTCCAGCTCGTCCGGCTTGTCCAGCTCGTCTGGCCCGTCCTGACGGGTTCCAGACGAACGGCTGCCGTCCAGCTCCAGGCCGTAGACGGACAGCGCGACGATCGCCGCCGCCGCCACGACGATCGCGATATCGGCGACGTTGCCCACAAAGTAGCCGCCGTAGTCGATGAAGTCGACCACATGTCCCCGAAAGACACCGGGAGAGCGGACCAAGCGGTCGATGAGGTTGCCGACGGCGCCGCCCAGCACCAGCCCCAGCGTCACGGCCCACCAGCGCGAGGCCAGGCGCCGCGAGGCGCGGAGCACGATCACCGTCACCACCACGGCGACGACGGTGAAGATCCAGGTCTGGCCGGTGGCGAAGGAGAAAGCGGCCCCCGGGTTGCGCACGAGCACCAGGCCCAGCAGGTCACCCAGGAGCGCCACCCGGTGCCCGTCGGCCAGGGCCGAGGCGGCCCAGGCCTTGGTCAGCTGGTCAACGAGGACCACGACGATCGCCACCAGCCACAGAGCAAGGACGTAGCCAGAGGGACGCTGCAGCCGCAGGCGCGCTGGCGCCGCAGCACGCCTGCCACGAGGCCGGGCTGAGGATGGTGTCATAGCGGGGCTCGCAGTCCTTTCTCACTCACGCGCAAGGGCGACGTCCCGGCACGGGACGCCGCCCTCACAAGGTGGTCAGCTGTGTCGCCTCACAG
This sequence comes from Actinomyces urogenitalis, assembly GCF_002861525.1. NCBI lineage: Bacteria > Bacillati > Actinomycetota > Actinomycetes > Actinomycetales > Actinomycetaceae > Actinomyces > Actinomyces urogenitalis. The sequence goes on from NZ_PKHA01000003.1 coordinate 62,867, forward strand.
CGACGGGGAGCTGCCGGAGCCCACGCCGTCCTCGACGTTGGTCAGCAGACCCTGCAGGTAGCTCTTGAGGCGGGTGCGGTAGTCGGACTCGAAGCGACGCAGCTCGTCGATCTTGTGCTCCAGGCCGGAGCGCTCCTTCTCCAGCTGGGCCAGCGTGCGGTTGCGCTGGTCCTCAGCCTCGCGGACGATCTGCTCACCCGTGGTACGGGCTTCGGCAACAATACGCTCGCCCTCGGCCTTACCGTTGGCAACGTGCTCGTCGTGCAGACGCTGTGCCAGCTCCAGCATGCCGGAGGCAGCCACCGGCTCCTCACCACCGGCGACGGCCGGCTCCGGGGTAGCCACAGGAGCAGCCTGGACGGCCGGCTCGACAACCGGGGCCTGGGCAGGAGCCTCGTGGGGGGCGTCGCTGGCATCGGCAAGCCGAGCGTTGGCGGCCTCGAGCTTCGCCTTGAGGTCGGCATTCTCGGCCTCGAGCTGACGCATCGCCTCGACGACCTCGTCGAGGAACTCGTCAACCTCGTCCTGCTCGTAGCCCTCGCGGAACTTCGTCGCCTGGAACTTCTTGTTGAGGACGTCGTCTGCCGTCAGCAGCGTCATAGTCGTCACCTCGGTGTCGTTACGGAAAATGTCACGAGCACCGGTTCGACCGGGTACTCATGCGAACAGAGTACCTGAACTTAAGGTTCAGGTGATATTGAACAGAGTGTCAGGATCAGGATCCCTCTCAGGGCACCAGCATATCGCGACCCTGGTACCTGCCTGGGAGCCGGAGCGCAGGCCCCCTGGCACGGTCAGATTCTCGCCACCATCCCCAGGGCAACCTGGAGGACGACGATGATGAAGTACAGCGCGATAAAACTGAGGTCGATGCCCATCCCACCGGCACGCAGCACCGGGACCACGCGCCGCAGCCACCTCAGCGGTGGGTCCGTGAGCGCGTAGCCCAGGTTCGCCAGGACGAGCACAAGGCCACGTGGCCTCCACTGCCGGGAGAAGACCTGGATCCAGTCCAGCACCACCCGGCCCAGGAGGACCAGGATGTAGAGGCTGAGCAGGCTCTGCAGGATCGAGACGATCGGAACCAGCACCGCGGCCCTCGCCCCGCTCAGCTCTGGTTGAAGAAGCGGTCGTGGGAGACGGTGGCCCCCTGGCCGCCGTCAGTCTCCACGGTAGCCGGGGTCAGGAGGAACACGCGCGGGGTCACACGCTCGATCGCGCCGTGAAGCCCGAAGACCAGGCCGGCGGAGAAGTCCACCATGCGGCGGGCGTCGGACTCGCTCATGTTGGTCAGGTTGACGATCACCGGCACGCCATCGCGGAAGGACTCGCCGATGACACGCGCCTCGTTGTAGGTCGAGGGGTGGACGGTGACGATCCGGCGCAGGTCCGCACCCGCCCCGGCCGCGGTACCAGAGTCCTCAAGACCCGCGTAGTCGGCGAAGTCCTCAGCCTCCTGGGCAGAGTCGGCGACGGCGGGGGCGGCGTAGGTGTCATAGGCGCCACCGGCCTCGTGGTAGCCCTCGTCATAGTCCTCAGCGGGCTCGGAGTATCCGAGGAAGTTCGTCATCTTGCGCAGCGCGCCGCTCATGTGTTCGCTCCTGTGTCCTGCCGGTCCTGGGGCGGTCCGGACAGCACGACGTTATCGGTGCCGCACCGTCCTGCCCTCGATTGGTTTCGGCGTGTCATCATCCCGCCAGGACCACACCGGCCATACGTCCGGTCACAGGCTCGCGCCGGTAGGAGTAGAAGCGCTCGTCCTCCCAGGTGCACCACCCGCCACGAACCACGTGCTCCACTCCGGCCCGCGCCAGCTGCGCCTGGACCCCGGCAGCGACGTCGAGCCCCGGGGTACCCCACCGGGTCCGCGAGCCGCACTCGCTCTCGCGGGCGAGGCTCGCGGCCTGCATCTGCTCGGGCACCTCGTAGCACTGCCCGCAGATACACGGACCGATCGCGGCCCACAGCTGGCCCGCACCCACGCCGCGCCGTTCCAGCTCGTCCAGCGTTGCAGCCACCACGCCGTCGAGCATGCCCCGACGACCCGCGTGCACAGCTGCCACCACGCGTCCGTCCTGGGAGGCCAGGAGCAGCGGGACGCAGTCGGCCACCAGGACCCCGACCCCAGCCACGCCCTCGCACCGCGGGTCCGCTCGGTCCAGGATGAGCGCATCGGCTCGCGGCACGTCCCCACGTCCCCCAGCGCGGTAGGCGGTGGCGACGACGGCGGAGTGCACCTGGTCCATCCAGGCCACCACCCCCGGCCCCACCTCGCCGTCGGCTCCCTGCCCCAGCCCCAGCGCCAGCTCCAGGGCGCGCCGGGCGGCCTGGACGTGCTCGGGGCTGTCTCCGACGTGCGCCGCGAGGTTGAGACCCCGGTAGGGATCGTGGTGCGAGGCAGTGTCACCGGGCCACAAGCGGGTAGTGAACACGCCTCGGGCTGCCGGACCGAGGTCGAGGGGCAGGAGGAGGGGTGCACCAACGCCCCCTGCCTCGGGCGCGGACCGGGGCGAGGGGGCGTCAGGCGTCATGAACGTGCTCAGCGCAGGAAGTCAGGCAGGTCGATCTCGTCGGACTCGGCGTCGGCGCCCATGAGCCGGGGAACCTCCAGCTCCACGGCCGCCTCGGGGGCGAGGTCGTCAACGTAGGCCGGCACCTCGCTGGTGGGGGCCGTGGGAGCCGCCGGAGCCGGGCTGGAGACCTGCGGCGCCGGCCGGGACACGGGGTTCTCGGCGGCGTGAGCGCCGCGGGCCGGGGTCTGGGGCGCTGCAGCGCCGGCCGGCTTGGCCTGCGCCTTGGCCCGGCTCTCACGCGTGAGCGCACCCTCCAGGCTGCCGGCAGAGACGGGCTCAGCGTCAAAGCCGGCCGCGATCACCGTCACGCGCAGCTCGTCGCCCAGCGCGCCGTCGACCACCGCACCGACGATGATATTGGCCTCAGGGTGGACCGACTCGCGCACGAGCTCAGCCCCCTCAGACACCTCGAACAGGCCGAGGTCGGAGCCACCCTGGAAGAAGAGCAGGACGCCGTGAGCGCCGTCGATCGAGGACTCCAGCAGCGGGGAGGCAATGGCCTGCTCGGTGGCGGCCAGCGCACGCCCCTCCCCCGTGGCCGAGCCGATGCCCATGAGGGCGCTGCCGGCGTCCTGCATGACGGACTTGACGTCGTTGAAGTCGACGTTGATCAGACCCGGGGTGGTGATGAGCTCGGTGATGCCCTGGACACCCTGGAGGAGAACCTGATCGGCCTGCTTGAAGGCGTCGACGACGCTGATGCCGCGGTCGGCGATCTGCAGCAGCCGGTCGTTGGGGATGACGATAAGGGTGTCGACGGCCTCGCGGAGGTTCTTCACGCCGTCGTCAGCCTGGGTAGCGCGGCGACGTCCCTCGAAGGCAAAGGGACGGGTCACCACGCCGATGGTCAGCGCGCCAAGCTCGCGGGCGACCCGGGCGACCACGGGGGCCGCACCGGTGCCGGTGCCACCACCCTCACCGGCGGTGACGAAGACCATGTCCGCGCCGTCCAGGGCCTCACGGATGTCATCCTCGTGGTCCTCAGCCGCCTTGCGACCGATGGAGGGGTCCGCTCCGGCTCCGAGGCCTCGGGTCAGGTCACGGCCGACGTCCAGCTTGGTGTCCGCATCAGACATGAGCAGTGCCTGGGCATCGGTGTTGACGGCGATGAACTCCACACCGCGCAGCCCGGACTCGATCATGCGGTTGACGGCGTTGACGCCGCCACCGCCGACGCCCACCACCTTGATAACTGCCTGGTAGTGCTGGGACTCCGCCACTGTGTGCCTCCGCGCTTGGTACCGAGCCGCAAGGGCTCCCCGACCCTCAACCTCAAGTTGAGGTATATACTTATGTCATTCTCTCGATGACGGGAGTAACGCTATGGTCCGTCGCGCCGCGCGCCGCGGATTTGCCTCGGCGTGTTCGACGCGTGTTCCGCACCTCCCGTCCGGTCACCGTCTGCCGCTCACCAGCTCACGAGGTGGTCGGGCTGTGTGGCGAGGAGACGTCGTAGACGCTGGCCTCCTGGGCCAGCAGCACCTTGAGCACCTGCGCCTTGAGCGCCATCTCCTCAGTGTCCCCCCACTGCACGCTCGCCCCGCTGGTCAGGACCAGGGTGACCTGCCCCGATGACGAGGCCGATCCAGAGGCGACCTGGGCTCGGGTCGCCACGTCCAGCGCGCCGACGGCCTGGGCCACCGCGGCCACCTGGGTGCCGCTGAGCCCACCGTCCTCAGGATCCGTGATCCTCACCAGACCCTCAGGCGGGGTGTCCGTGGTCTCCAGGACCACCGCGTCGCCGTCGAGTACCTCGTAGGACTGGTCGACCTGCCGCACGGCCACCGGCACCCGCATGGTCAGGGAGACGGTCAAGCCGTGAGGCCAGGAACGCGTCACCTGCGTCGAGCGCACACGCACCAGCCCGTCCGTCACGGTCCGTGCGGCCTGCCGCAGGTCCAGCCGCACCAGGCTCGTTCCCTCCTGGTCCTGAAGCAGCTCACGCACCTGCTCGGTCGAGACGCTGGAGTCCGAGCCGGAGACCGTGATCTCAGAGCCACGCAGCCCGAGCAACGGAGACCAGAGCACCGTCCACGCCAGGGCGAGGACGAGGATGAGGACGGCACCAGCCATCCACACCCGACGGCGTCGCAGCGTGCGCAGCGCACGACGCCGCTCGGCCAGCCGGTCAGCCAGGCCGGTAGAGACCACACGGTCGCGTGCCTGGCCGAGCCCGGTCTCGCTGCGCTCCCCGCGGCGTGCGAACACGGACAGGTCCGCGCTGGTCTCCTGCCGCCACACCTCGCCGTGGCCGGCGACCTCAGCGCCAGGCTCGGGCCGCGGCGGGCTGGGCTTCCTCACGCGGCCTCCCCGCCAGGACCGTCCAGGCCACGCTCGGCCAGCCGGTCCAGGATCACCTGGCCCATCTCGGTGACGTCACCCGCCCCGACGGTCAGCAGCAGGTCCCCCCTCTGGGCCGCGTCGGCCAGGCTGCGGGCCGCCTCCACGCGGTCAGCGAGGTAGCGACAACCAGGAACGTGCTCGCTCACGGTGCGCCCGCTCACCCCCGGGAAGTCCTCCTGGGCCTCCCGAGCCGGGTAGACGGCCGTGACGACGACGAGATCAGCCAGGCTCAGCGCCTGACCAAAGCGCTCGGCAAAGGCCTGGGTCCGGGAGAACAAGTGAGGTTGGAAGAGGATGAGAAGCCGGCCTCCGCGCGCCTGGGCCACCTCACGAGCCGCCGTCGCCAAGGCCTGGATCTCGGTGGGATGGTGGGCATAGTCATCAACCACACGCACCCCGCCAACCTCGCCGCGATCCTCGAAACGCCGCTTGGTCCCTCCGAAGGCTCCCAGGGCACGGGCCATGGCCTGGGGCTGCGCTCCCAGCTCCACGCCACAGGCCCAGGCCGCCGCCGCGTCCAGGGCCACGTGCTCACCAGGCACTGAGAGCTCAAGGCTGACCGGCTCGTCGTGGCTGGTCGGCGTCGTCCACAGGGTCAGGCGCGAGCGCGTGCCCTGAGCCGGGTGCTCCTCAACCTCCAACTCGACGTGAGCCAGCCCGACCAGGTCCTGGTCGGGTAGCTCAGCCGGGCTGAGGCTGCCGTAGGTGACCACTCGCCGGCCCTCACCAGCCGCGGCACGAGCCAGGCGCAGGGCTCCCGGATCCTGGGCACAGGCGATGAGAAGCCCTCCGGCTACCAGGCGCCGCGAGAAGTCGAGGAAGGCCTCCTCGAAGGCCTCGCGCGTGCCGTAGGTGTCCAGGTGATCGGGCTCGACGTTGGTGACGATCTCGACCGCAGGGGCGTAGTTGAGGAAGGAGCGGTCAGACTCATCCGCCTCGGCGACAAGGACCTGTCCGGCCCCCAGATGGGCACCGCTGCCCAGCGCCCGCACGACTCCCCCGATGGCGAAAGAGGGGTCCCAGCCCAGCTCGGTCAGGGCCTCGGCCAGCATGCCAGAGGTCGTGGTCTTGCCGTGGACCCCGGCCACCGCCACCATGCTCCGCCCCCGCGCGGCCAGGGCCAGGGCCTGAGAGCGGTGGATGACCTCCTGGCCACGGCCACGTGCCCGGACCAGCTCGGGGTTGGTCTCCTTGATCGCCGTGGAGACCACGACCGTGGCCTCGGGGGGCACCGCGTCGGCGTCATGGCCCACCCGGACCTCCAGGCCCTGGGCGAGCAGCTGCTCCAGCGCCGGGCTGGAGTGCGCGTCAGAGCCGGTGACGTGCGCACCCTGCTCGGCCAACAGCTGGGCGAGGACGCTCATGCCAGCTCCCCCCACCCCGATGAGGTGGAAGGAGGAACCGGCCAGGTCCGCCGTCGTGTGGTCATGCTGCGTCGTCATCACTCTTCTCCTCGCTCCCGGCTACGCGGTCACCGGTGCCAGCGACCTGCCGTACGAGATCAGCCAGCCGCGCTGCGCCGTCACGCACCCCGGTCGAGGCAGCGACCTGCGCCATGGCCTCATGCGCCTGCGGATCGGTGAGCACCTGCGTGAAGGCACGCACCTGGGCCACGTTGAGCTCGGCGTCGGGCACGAGCCGCCCGCCACCGGCGGCGATGACGTCGGCCGCGTTCAGGCGTTGCTCCCCGTTGCCCACAGGCAGGGGCACGTAGAGCGCCGGCAGGCCCAGAGCAGTCAGCTCGGCCACTGTGCCCGCGCCGGAGCGGCAGATGACGCCGTCGGCGCAGGCATAGGCCTGCTCCATCTGCGTGAGGTAGTCCAGGACGTGGTAGCGCCCTGCTGCCTCAGCACTAACCGCACCGGCCGCCACGGCACCCTCCAACGCGCTACGCACCGCGGCGTCCTTGCCGCGTCCGGTCAGGTGCAGCACCTGGAGCCCCTCGGGCAGGGACGCCAGGGACTCGGCCATGACCTCGTTGAGACGCTGCGCGCCCAGGGAGCCACCGGTGACCAGCAGCGTGGGGGCGCTGGGGTCCAGGCCCAGCGCCTGGGCACCTTCTTCGCGGGAGCGTGCCTTGAGCTGCGCAGAGCGTTGAGAGGCAACGAGATCAGCGATCGCCGGACGCAGAGGCAGTCCGGTCACCTCCGTGCGCCCGTGGCGCGCGGCGAGCGGGGTGGAGGCGAAGGTGAGCGCCACCGCCTTGGCCCAGCGCGCTCCCAGCCGGTTGGCCAGCCCTGGGCGGGCGTTCTGCTCGTGGATGACCACCGGAACCCCTGCCTGGCGCGCAGCCAGGTAGGCCGGGGTGGACACGTATCCGCCGAAGCCGACCACGACGTCGGCCTCGACGCGCTCAATGGCCTCACGAGCCGCACGCACGGCACCACGCAGGCGCGCCGGAAGCCTGACCAGAGCAGGCCCGGGCCGCCGAGGCATGGGCACACGCGGCACGAGTGCCAGCTCGTAGCCGGCCTGCGGGACGAGGTCTGCCTCCAGCCCCTCCTTGGTGCCCAGCACGAGCAGCTCGGCGTCCCGGCTGCCGGCCAGGCCGGGCTCGCCCAACGCCGCGGCCGTGGCCAGCAGCGGGTTGACGTGACCGGCGGTTCCTCCTCCGGCCAGCAGCACGCGAAGCGGGTGGTCCTGGGTCTCAGGCACGGTTCCTCCTGCGAGATGTGACGACGGACAGGCTACGACGCATCGCTCCCACCCGAGCGGCGAAGGCCTCGGGCGCGCCGGGCTCCTGGCGCGCGAAGGACAGCAGCACGCCGATGGCCAGGAGCACGAAGATGAGGGAGGACCCGCCGGCGCTGATCAGTGGCAGCGGCACGCCCAGCACCGGCAGGAGCCCGACCACCACGCTCATGTTGACCAGTGCCTGGCCCACGATCCAGGCCATGATGCCGCCGGTGACCACACTGACGTACAGGTCGTTGCTGCGGCGGATAATGCGCGCGCAGCACCAGCCCACCACCGCGAAGAGCACGATGACGACGACGGTGCCTACCAGTCCCAGCTCCTCGCCCAGGACCGCGAAGACGTAGTCGGAGTCCGCCTGAGTCAGGTACCCCCACTTCTGACGCGAGGACCCTGGGCCGACCCCGCCCCAGCCTCCGGTGCCCATGGCGTAGCGGCCGTGGAGAGGCTGGTAGCCCACGTCCAGAGGATCAGAGCCCTCCGGATTGAGCCAGGCCATGATGCGCGCACGACGGTTGGCCGAGAGCATGGTTCCGCCGGCAAAGCCCACCAGCCCCACACCGCCCAGGACCAGGAACCAGCCCCGGCCCAGTCCCGCCATCCACAGTGCCCCGGCCATGAGCATGACCATGATGACCACGGTCCCCAGGTCTCCACCGCCCATGACCAGCATGATGGCCACGGCCGCGGGAGCCAGCATGAGCAGGGTGCTCCTGACCGAGCCGAACCTGCCCCCGTGACGCACAACAACCCATCCGGTGTACAGCGCCAGCCCCAGCTTGATGAACTCCGAGGGCTGGGCGGTGCCGATGAGGGGCACAGCCACCCAGTTGCAGTTTCCACCGGCGCAGCGGCTGGCGCCTGGGACGAAGACCAGGCACTGCAACGCCATCGAGGCGCCCAGGACCGGCAGCGTCAGGCGCTTGAGCAGGGGCACGGAGGCCCGGGAGGCCGCGAACATGGCCGCCAGCCCGACCAGCGCGATGACGAGGTAGCGGGCGAAGGCCGCGTAGGCGTTGCCTCCCTGGGCCGCCACGGTGACGGACTGGACCGAGAAGACCATGATGAGGCCCAGGACCAGGAGGAAGAGTGAGGCAATGAGCAGCGTGTAGTAGGTCAGCGAGGCCCTCTCACCCGGGACCGGGCCATCGGGTCCGGTCAGGACCCGCCACCAAGGCCGGGAGCGCTGCGGGCGCGGCGCGGGCTGTTCCTGGCTCATGGCTGGCGGTCCTGGTCCACGCCAGCCTGGGCACGCACGGCCTGGGCGAACATGTCACCGCGCTCGGCGTAGCTGGTGAACTGGTCCCAGGAGGCCGCCGCAGGTGCCAGCAGGACCGTGTCTCCCTCCTGTGCCATGGCCGAGGCCTGCCGGACCGCCTCCTCGATGACCTCGCGGGCGCTGGCCGCAGGCACCACGCGACGAGGCAGGTCAGGCGCCTCGTCCTCCAGCGCCTGGAGCACCGGGGTCGGGTCGGCTCCGATGACGACGGCGCCGCGCAGGTAGGGGCGCACGCGAGCCACGAGCTCGTGAAGGTCGGCTCCCTTCGTGTCCCCTCCGACGATCCACACCGCGCTGCCCGGGCGCACTGAGCTCAACGCGGCCTGGGTGGAGTGGGCGTTGGTGGCCTTGGAGTCGTCGACCCAGGTCACGCCGGCCCCCTCGGCCACCGTGACCAGCCGGTGCGCACCAGGGGTGAAGGCACGCAGTCCCCGCGCCACCGCGCCCAGGTCCGCCTGGACCTGGGGGTGGGCCAGCGCCAGGCTGGCAGCGGCCAGGGCATCGGCAGCGATATGAGCCGGCAGGCGGTCCACCTCGCCTCCAGGTGCCAGGTGGGCCAGGTCCGCCAACGTGGCCAGCTCGGCGGCCTCATGGTGGCGCCGCGGGTGCCAGGCACGATCAACCATGACGTCCTCAACCAGTCCAACCTGCCCCAGCCCGGGGGCTCCCAGGCCGAAGCCGATCGCGCGGCAGCCCTCGACGACGTCGGCCTGCTCGACCATGCGCAGTGTCGCAGGGTCAGCCAGGTTGTAGACCGCAGCGCGCTGGGCGTGGGTGTAGACGCGGGACTTGTCAGCGGCGTAGGCCTCCATGCCACCGTGCCAGTCCAGGTGGTCGGCTGAGAGATTGAGGCAGGCCGCGGCCAGAGGACTGAGGCTATGAGTCGTGTGCAGCTGGAAGCTGGACAGCTCTACGGCCAGCGCCTGCGCGCCTCCAGCAGCGACTACGGAGATCGTGGGCACGCCGATATTGCCGACTGCCGGAGCCTCAAGCCCAGCAGCGGTGAGGATGGCCGAGAGCATCCCGACCGTCGTCGTCTTGCCGTCCGTGCCGGTCACCGTGATCCAGGGGACCTCAGGGTGGGTGGAGCGCTGCAGGCGCCAGGCCAGCTCGATCTCGCTCCAGGTCTCGATGCCACGATCTCGCGCGGAGCGCGCCACCGCGCCGGTGGCCGGCACGCCCGGGGAAACGATGAGCAACCGCAGCTGCGAGCCCGCGATCGCCTCAGCCACCGCCTGCGCCTCGCCCACGGCGACCGAGGCAGGCTTCACCCCTGCCGGCAGGGCCTCCAGGGCGTCGGGGCGGGAGTCGAAGACGCTCACCTGCGCACCCAGGGTTGACAGGACCTCGACGACGGCGGTGCCGGTACGCCCCAGCCCCACAACGCCCACCCGGGCTCCGACCAGGTCCTTGATGATGTCTGCGCTTTCAGGGGTGACGGTGTTCGTGGTGCTCACGGCTCCTCGCTGGTACGGATCAGGGGTTGTGCGGGAGGAGACAGATCCTTGGTCCTCCTGCCGGTGTGGTCAGGCCATCCAGTACTCCGCGTAGAACAGCCCGAGCCCGGCGACCACGCAGACCCCGGCCACGATCCAGAAGCGGATGACGACATTGACCTCGCTCCACCCCAGCAGCTCGAAGTGGTGGTGAATCGGAGCCATACGGAAGACCCTCTTGCGCGTGGCCTTGAAGGAGGCGACCTGGATGACGTCGGAGAGGACCTCGGCCAGGAACAGCCCACCGATGACCACGGCGAGGAACTCGGTGCGGGTCAGGATCGACAGCCCGGCGAAGGCCCCTCCCAGGGCCAGGGAGCCGGTGTCCCCCATGAAGATCTTGGCAGGCGAGGCGTTCCACCACAGGAAGCCGAAGCAGGCTCCCATGAGGGCGGCAGCGATCATGGCCAGGTCGCGCGGGTCACGCACCTGGTAGCACATGGTGGCCACGGTGTCGGTGTGGGCGTACTGGCAGGACTGGTTGGACTGCCACACGCCAATGAGGGTGTAGGCACCGAAGGCCATGGCGCAGGCTCCCGCTGCCAGGCCGTCAAGACCATCGGTGAGGTTGACCGCGTTGGACCAGGCGGTGATGAGGAAATTCGCCCACAGGACGAACAGAATGATGCCCAGCACCATCCCTCCGGCTGCCAGGTCGATCGCGGAGTCGCGGGCGAAGGAGATACGTGTGGAGGCCGGCGTCAGGCCGTTGCGATCGGCGAAGAAGAGCGCCGCCACCGAGAAGCCGATCCCGATCAGGGCCTGGCCCACGATCTTCTGCCAGGCCTTGAGGCCCAGGGAACGCTGCCGAGAGATCTTCTCAAAGTCGTCCAGGAAGCCGATCAGGCCCAGTCCGACCACGAGGAAGAGCAGGAGGACTCCCGAGGCCCGCGGTACCCGCATCTCCACGAGGTTGGCCACCGCGTAGCCCAGGACCGTGGCGGCGATGATGACCAGCCCGCCCATCGTCGGGGTGCCGCGCTTGGTGAAGTGGCCCTGAGGGCCGTCCTGACGGATGAACTGGCCGTACTCGCGCGCGTGCAGGAAACGAATGAGCAGTGGGGTCCCCAGCAGCGAGACCATCAGCCCCACCGCGGCGGAAACGAGGATCGCAGTCATCAGGCTAGTCCTCCTTGTCAGTGGCGGTCAGGTGGTCAGCCACGCGCCAGGCGCCCGAACCATGAGATCCCTTGATCAGGACGGCGTCCGCCGGCCTGAGGGGTGAGTGGCCGCCGTCCAGCAGCTCGATCGCGGCCTGGGCATCTGGCAGCTCGATAGTATGCACCCCCGCCGCGCGCGCCGCCTGCGCGGCGGGTGCGGCGCCCTGGCCGATGGTGACCAGTACCTGGGCGCCTGCAGCAGCCGCCAGCTCACCGGTTCGCGTGTGGTCAGCATGGCTCGCGCTGCCCAGCTCCAGCATCTCGGAGATGATGACCACACGGCGTCGCTGGCCGGCCAGGGCCGGCAGCGCCTCCAGCGCAGCGGTCATGGAATCGATGTTGGCGTTGTAGGAGTCGTCGATGACCAGCACCCCGCCGCACTCACGCACGTCCATGCGGTGCGGGCTCTCCAGGCCGGCACCCGCCAGCGCCTGGAGGACCTGGGAGGGATCCAGCCCGGCAGCCAGCGCCAGTCCGGCGGCAGCCAGGGCGTTGGTGACGTTGTGGCGCCCGGGCAGTCCCAACCGTAGGCGCTCGGGCCGGGCACCCGGCAGGTGAAGGTCCAGCACGGCGTGGGCCTGCTCATCCAGCTCGACGGCGCTCGCGCGCAGGTCGGCGCGCGGGTCGCCGCTGGCGGAGAAGGTCAGCACCCGGCCCGGGGCGAGCTCACGCATAGCCGCCGAGCGCGGGTCGTCGAGATTGAGCACGGCAACCCCGGTGGGCAGCAGGCCGGTCACGATCTCGCTCTTGGCCCGGGCCACGCCGTCCACGGAGCCGAAGCCGCCCATATGGGCGTGCCCGATCATGAGCACGGCCGCCGCGTCCAGAGGCGCGATCGAGGTGAGGTAAGCGATGTGCCCGCTGCCCGAGGCCCCCATCTCCAGCACGAGGTAGCGGGTGGTGTGGTCTGCTCGCAGCACAGTCAGCGGCAGGCCGATCTCGTTGTTGAAGCTGGCCACCGGCGCCACGGTCGGGGCCTGGGCGGCCAGGATCTGGCGGGTGAGGTCCTTGGTGGTGGTCTTGCCCACCGAGCCCGTCATCGCTACCACGCTCAGGGTCTCGCCCCGGGAGCTGGCCTGCTCGCGCAGCTGGGCCAGGTGGGAGCGAGCCAGGCCGCCCAGCGCGGCCACCGTGTCTGGGACGATCACCAACGGCAGGGACTCAGGGTCGCGACCGGCCTCAGCCATCGCGGCGCGCACGGCCTCGACGTCGCTGACCAGAGCGGCCCGAGCACCTGCTGCCGCCGCCTGGGGCACGTGGCGGTGGCCGTCGGTGCGCTCACCAACGATCGCCACGAAGAGCGAGCCCTCTGCCGCCTGCCGGGAGTCGGTGACGACGTCGGTCACGCGCGTGACGCCATCGTGAGCCTGGAGCGATCCACCAGCCTCGTCACCGCCGGGGGCGAGGAGCACTCCCCCCGTCATCGCAGCGATCTCACGCAGGGTACGGTCACTCATGCTCGCTCCCGGTTGATGCCTCAGCGCCCGTGCGGGCAGGCCACTTGGCCTCGACAGCCTCGCGCATGACGGGGGCGTCGTTGTAGCGGATGAATTCCCCAGCCATCTCCAGGAAGGGCTCGTGCCCCTTGCCGGTGACGATGACGGTGTCCTGCGGCCCGCACAGCTCAACCCCGCGGCGCACGGCGTCACCGCGCCAGGTCGTGATCTCCTCGACGTCCTCCAGGCCCGGGCGCACCGAACGCACCCCGGCCAGGACGGCGTCACGGATGAGCTGCGGGTCCTCCGAGCGCGGATTCTCGTCGGTGACCACCAGGACGTCGGCCAGACGCGCCGCCACCTGCCCCAGCAGCGGCCGCTTACCCTGGTCACGGTCGCCGTCGGAACCGAAGACCACGATGAGCCGGCCCGGAGTGATCTCACGTACCGCCTTGAGCGCGAGGTCCATCGCCTCCGGGGTGTGGGCGAAGTCGACGATACAGGTCCCCCGGCGCCCGTCGCGCTGGCTGATGCGCTGCATACGCCCCGGGATGTTGTGGGCGTGGGCCAGGGCCTGCACAGCAGTGTCCTGCGCCACCCCCGCGCGCAGGGCCATGACCAGGGCCAGGGCCGCGTTCTGGACGTTGACGAGCCCTGGCAGGGGGCACAGCGCCTCGATCTGCTCACCATCGGGCCCGTGGAGGGTGAAGGTGGTGGCGGCTTGGGTCATCGAAGCCTTGGCCTGGCTCACCCACCACTGCGCGCCCTGGGCAGGGTCCTCACTGTCCTGGGCGGGGTAGGCGCGCACCCGGTCCACCGGCACGGCCCCGCGGTCCGCCACACGCTCTGCCAGCGCAGCCCCCCACCGATCGTCCACGCAGATCACCGCGCGGCGGGCGTGCTCAGGGGTGAAGAGGCGAGCCTTGGCCTCCAGGTACTCCTCCATGGTGTGGTGGAAGTCGAGGTGGTCACGCTGAAGATTGGTGAAGCCGGCGACGTCGACGACGGTCCCACCCAGCCGGTGCAGCACGATGGCGTGGCTGGAGGCCTCCAGGCTGGCAGCCTTGACGCCCTCCTCGACCGCCAGCGCCATCATGCGCTGGAGCACCGGGGCCTCGACCGTGGTGCGTGGGGACTCCACCGACTGCGTGCCCACGCTCAGCTCCACGGTGCCCGCGATCATGCACTGACCCAGGTGCGCGGCCAGGATCGACTGGAGGAAGTAGGTGGTCGTCGTCTTGCCGTTGGTCCCCGTCACGGCCGTCGTCGTCAGGTGGGTCGCCGGGTGGTGGTAGACCTCGGCGGCCAGGGGGCCCACCACCGCACGCGGATCGGGGTGGGTGAGCACCGGGACCTGTCCCAGGCTCGCGCCCAGGCGCGCTGCGCCGTCGGCATCCGTGAGGACCGCAACCGCCCCACCGGCTACCGCCTGCGCGGCGAACTCGGCCCCGTGCCGACGAAAGCCCGGCAGGGCCACGAACAGCTCACCGGGAGCGACATCGCCAGAGTCCACGCTCACGCCGTGGATCAGGACCTGGTCAAGGTCAGCGGCGGGGTCACCCGCCACCTCAAGGCTCAGCGTGTGGGCCAGGTCAGCCAGGGCGGTCGGCGCACAGTGACGCGGACGCAGCGCTGCTGCCGACTCGTAGGCATGATTGCTCATGGTTCCTCAATCTATCGTGACCGTGCCCGCCACAGGGACAGGCGGGCACGCGTGCCCTCGTCCTGCTCCTCAGCCCTGGCTGTCCTGGGCCGCCTTGGCCGCCTGAGCGTCAGCCTCAGCGGCCGCCTTGGCAGCGATGACCATCGGGTCCGGGGCGATACCCAGGGAGTGCATGCAGGCCAGGGCGATCTTGCGGAAGACCGGGGCCGCCACGGTTCCACCGTAGGTGCCATCGGGCCGGTAGACGATGACGGCCACCGCGATGGCCGGGTCGCGCGCGGGGGTGAAGCCCACGAAAGAGGCCACGGTGCCTGGCTCGGTGAGGATCTCGGTGGTTCCCGTCTTGCCCGCCACCAGGTAGCCGTCGATCGAGGCCGACTCGGCGGTACCGCCTTCCTGCGTCACCCCGATGAGCATCTCAGTCAGGGTGGTGGCGCTCGCCTCGGAGATCACCCGCACGCCCTCAGGCTGGGTCTGGTCGGTCTCCTTCCCCTCGGCGTCGATCCAGGCGTCAATGACGCGCGGCGCCACCCGGACCCCCTTGTTCGCCACGCTCGCCAGCACCTGGACGGCCTGGAGGGAGGTACCCGCAATGCCCTGGCCGAACATGGTGGTATAGCGAGTGCGGGCGTCCCACTGGGCGTAGTCGCCCAGGATGCCCTCGGACTCCGCCGGCATCTCGATCCCAGTCAGCTGCCCGTAGCCGAACTGCTCGATGATGGCGTGGCGGTCAGCGTCTGAGACACGATCACCGATCTGAACCGTGCCGACGTTGGAGGACTCGGCCAGGACCTGGGCCGCGGTGAGGACCTGGGTAGCGTGCTCGTGGGAGTCGCGGAAGCTCTGACCATTCGGAGCGGTCCAGGTGTAGGGGACCGTGATCTGGTCCTCGGGGGTGAGGACGCCCTTGTCCAGGGCAGCAGCAAAGGTCATCACCTTGCCCACACTTCCTGGCTCGAAGATGGCCTGGACGCTGCGGGCGTTGCGGTCCTCCTCCGCCGTGGCACCTGGGTCGGAGGGGTCCACCGAGCGCGAGTCCGCCAGGACCAGGAGCTTGCCCGTGGCCGGCTCCATGACGACGACGCTGCCCCAGTCCGCGCCCTGGGCCTGGACGA
Organism: Actinomyces urogenitalis; assembly: GCF_002861525.1. NCBI lineage: Bacteria > Bacillati > Actinomycetota > Actinomycetes > Actinomycetales > Actinomycetaceae > Actinomyces > Actinomyces urogenitalis. The sequence continues at coordinate 78,626 of NZ_PKHA01000003.1, forward strand.
CCTCGTCAATCGCCTCCTGGGCCACGGCCTGCAGGTCCGGGTTGATTGTCGTGCGCACTGCCGTGCCTGGCACGGAGGCGACCTCATCATGCTCACCGGTGGGGATGATGGCGCCGGTCTTGCCGATCTCGACGCTCCCGCGCCCGTCCACCCCGGTCAGGGCCTTGTTCTGGGTCAGCTCCAGGCCGGCGGAGCCGATGAGCTCACGCGCCTTGCCCTCGTAGGTGTAGCCCACCACGTTGCCCGCGACCCGGCCGGCCGGGTAGCTGCGCCTGGTGCGCTGGTCTGGCTCGACGCCGGGGATCTCCAGCGCCTTGATCTGGCGCCAGGTGTCCGGTGCGACGGCCTCGGCGATGACGACGTAGGTGGACTCCCCCACCATCTTCGCCCCGAGCTCCTGGGCGTCCACCCCCAGGATCGGCGCAATCTGAGCGGCCGCCGCCACCGCGCCATACCCGACGACGGTGCTCACCGTGCGCCCGGTGGCCGGGTCCTCACGGTCCTCCTTGTGCTCGTACTGGGCAATCCTGACCTGGTTGACTCCGATGTCGTAGGAGATCGACGAGGTCGCCAGTACCGCGCCGTCGCGCCCCAGGATCTGGCCGCGCTGGGCGCGGTTGACCCACGTGATCGTCCGCTCGGCCTTGGCCTTGTCCGCCAAGGCCGGCCCCTCGACGACCTGGAGCCAGGCGGTCCGGGCGGTCAGCACACTGAAGCCGGCCAGACCGAAGAGCTGAAGTGCACGACGGCGACTGGGGTTCACTGCTGCTACTTCGCGGTCGCGGCCTGCCCGGCCGACAGCTGCGAGCCGCCCAGGTCAACCACACCCGGCGCGGCGGCCGGCACCATCCCCAGCTCGGTGGCGCGCTGGGTGAGGTGGTCGGCTGCGGAGGCGTCCTGGACCTGGGAGCGGACGGTGTCAATGTGGTCGTTGACGACGTTGAGCTCGACCTGAGCCGACTGCATACGGAAGGCGGTGGCCGCCATGGAGGCGTTGAGCAGCATGGAGGCAGCCAGCGCGCCGGCCAGGATCAGCACAACGACCATGATGAAGGGAACCGTGGAACGAGCAGGAGCGATCCCTCGCACGACGTAGAGGGCAGGGCGCTCCTGCGGCGTCGCCTCAGGACGCCGGGAGGGGGCTCGCAGGGCGGTTGTGGCGCTCACCGGGTCTTCCTTCCTTGTCGTCGTCGGGTGGTGGTCAAGGGCTTCGGCTCCGCGGCCGGGGCCTGGTCGGCGGGGCGCAGTCGCACCGCGGCACGCAGCCGCACCGGGGCCGAGCGAGGATTAGCCGCCAGCTCGGCCTCGTCTGCCCGCTCAGCGCCGTGAGTCAGAGCCTGGAGGTAGGCCCCGGCGCCCTCGGGCACGAACGGCAGGTCATCGGGGACGGATGCACGCGTGCCAGCAGCAATGGCCTGCTTGACGATGCGGTCCTCCAGGCTCTGGTAGGACTCCACGACCAAGCGGCCACCAACCCGCAGGCTGTTGAGCGCACGCGGCACAGCCCTCTCCAGGACGTCCAGCTCAGCGTTCACGGCGATCCGCAGGGCCTGGAAGGTGCGCTTGGCCGGGTGCCCTCCGGTGCGCCTGGTCGCCGCCGGCACCGCCTGACGCACGAGCTCAGCCAGCTCCTGGGTGGAGGAGACCGGATGGCCGGCGCTGCGGCGTCGCACGATCGCCTCGACGATGCGCGGAGCGAAACGCTCCTCGCCGTAAGCGCGCAGGATGCGCACGAGCTCACCCGGCTCGGCGCCGTCGAGCAGCTCCTGGGCCGTCATTCCCTGTGACTGGTCCATGCGCATGTCCAGGGGCGCCGGGCGCGCGTAAGAAAAACCACGCTCGACGTCGTCGAGCTGGAGTGAGGAGACCCCCAGGTCCATGAGCACCGCGTCCACGGTGCCCTCGCCGTCCTGGCTGAAGCGGTGGGCGACGGCCTCGACCTCGTCATAGGTGGCGCGCACCGCCGTGAAACGGTCCCCGAAGGGGGCCAAGCGCGCGCTGGCCAGGGCAATGGCCTGGCTGTCACGGTCGATGCCGATGACTCGCAGCCTAGGGAAGCGGCGCAGCGCCCCCTCGGTATGCCCACCCATACCCAGCGTGCAGTCGATCATGACCGGCTCGGCCGGCGCCTCCTCGATGGCCGGTGCCAGCAGGTCCAGGCAGCGGCGCAGGAGCACCGGAGTGTGGCGGGCAGCCGCCTGCGCCGCGACGTCGTCATCAGACTCAGGCCGGTTCGTCAGTGGCGCGTGGGACATGTGCTCCTCCTTTCCAGGCGTCGCGAACGGGTGACCGGTATGGCCGGAAAGTCTCGCCAGGACTCCACCCGTCCTTCCGGCGCCGGGGAAGTGGCGTCGGACTCCAGCTCGGGTAGAGACCTCACGAGGCCTGCCGTGGGCGCGGTGCGCCCGGGGTGGTGTGCAGTTGTGGCCCGGCCTAGAAGAAGCCGGGGATGATCTCCTCAGCCGTGTCGGCGAAGACCTGCTCCTGGGCCTCCAGGTAGGTCTGCCAGGCCTGGGCGTCCCAGATCTCCACGCGGGCTCCCGCACCGATCACAGCCAGGTCCTTGGACAGGCCTGCGTAGGCACGCAGCGGCGCGGGAAGCGTGATGCGTCCCTGCTTGTCCGGGATCTGGGAGTCGGCGCCCGAGAGCATGACGCGGATGTAGTCGCGAGCCTGCTTCTGCGCGAGGGGGGCCTCGCGCAGCTGGGCGTACATGCGCTCGAACTCGGCCGTGGTGAAGGCGTAGAGGCAGTGCTCCTGACCACGGGTCAGCACCACTCCCCCAGCCAGCTCCTCGCGGAACTTGGCCGGGAGGATGAGCCGGCCCTTGTCGTCAAGGCGAGGGGCGTGAGTACCCAGGAACACCGGGACCACTCCTTCCCCTCGACGACCCAGTGCGCCCCACAGTACTCCACTTCCCTCCCCTTTCACCCACATTCAAAGGAAAACACACTCCCCCTTTCCTCCAGATCCGCAGATTTCTAGGGAAAAACACGGTGGAGTGAAGTGGAGGAGATCGTCGGGAGCACGGCCCTTCGGCGCGTCGCAGACGAGCGGACAGGGCGCTGCCAGGCACAGCAGGACGCCGCACCGCGCCTACGCCGGCCGGCCCCGCCAGACAGCGCCAAGATGAGCCCGGCTCCGTACGCCACATCGCACCCGCGCAGGCCCGTGACGGATCCGCGGTGGAGGAAAGTGGAGGGGGCGTGGTGGAGGACAGTGGTGGACGCCAGCGGACCCGGCCTCGCCCAGGCAGGAACCAGTCACATAGCACTCAGGCCCCGCCCGTGAGGGGCGAAGCCTGTGATACGTCAGGAATGCGAGGTCGTCAGCGCTCGGAGTCGCGCCGCCGTTCCCAGCGCTCGGACTGACGATCCATGAAGGAGCCGGCGCGAGCCTGGCGACCCGCCGGTCGGTGCGCGCGGCCGCGGGAGCCTCGCGCGTGGTCAGGGCGCGTGAGCATGAGGGTCACTCCCCACACCGCCAGCGCGAAGCCCGCCACGCCAATGAGGATCGAGGCCAGGGGGTGGCCGACCGCGACGCCGACGATGACCACCGTCAGGCCCACCAGGAGAAGGGCGACGCCGGCTCCGACGTGCCGGGGCGAGAGCCGCGCCAGACGCTGCTCGCCCTGCTGCATCGAGGTCACCAGCGTGGGGTCGTCCTCGTGGAGCTGTTCCTCGAGGTCGCGCAGCACCTGCTGCTCGCGCTCTGACAGTGCCATGGCTTCCCTCGCTTCCGTGACGTCGCAGTAGTGCGGCCCGGACCCACTGACCGCCTGACCCCGGACAGGGTCGGCGCTGACGAAGCGGGTCAAGCCCGGCAGGTACCACAATAGGCGCCTGCCGTCACGGAACGGAAACCGGAGCCCTCCCCTGCCTCACGCCGGCGGCTTGGCCTCGGGCGCCCTGGCCGGCAGCAGGCTCGCCGGCCCCACAGCCGCCGCGCCCCACCGACGGCGCACGGCGTCAGCCGCCCGCTCCGGGGCCCCACGACGAGGGTCCTCGTCCAGGGCCAGCTGGACGCCGTCGTCGCTGCGCGTGAGCCCTTCGCACCGCACTCCCAGCAGCCGGTAGCCACCGGCGGGCACCGGCAGGGCGGACAGCAGGGCCTGGACGACGGCGAAGATGTCTCGTGCCAGGTCCGTCGGCGCGCTCAGGGTCCGCGAGCGCGTGAGCGTGGTGAAGTCGGCACCGCGAGCCTTGAGGACCACCACGCGCGAGCGCATCCCTCCCTCACGCAGCCGCGCGGCGCACTGGTGGGCCTGGTCCAGCAGGACCCGACGGGCGTCCTCCCGGCTGGTCAGGGTGTCGAAAAAGGTGGACTCGGTGCCCACGGACTTCTCCGCACGCCCCACGGTCACCGGCCGCGGGTCGATGCCATGGGCCAGCTCCCACAGGTGCCGGCCGGCGGCAGCCCCAAGGATCTTCTCCAGCTGGGTCACCGGCGTGGCAGCCAGGGCCCGTACGTCCGTGATCCCCCACCTGGCCAGAGCCTGGGCGCTTTTGTCCCCCACCCCCCACATCGCTCCCACGGGCAGCACGTTGAGGAAGTCCTGGGTGGCCGAGGCCGGTACGAGGAGCAGACCGTCTGGCTTGGCGTGGGAGGAGGCGAGCTTGGCGACGAACTCGGTCGAGGCGATCCCCACGGAGGCAGGCAGCCCCAGGCTCTGGCGGATGGTGGAGCGGATCCACTGGGCGATGCGCACCGGTGGGCCCATACGGCGCTGGGCGCCGGAGACGTCGAGGAAGGCCTCGTCCACGCTGACCTTCTCCAGCACTGGCGTGACCTGCTCGAGGATGTCCATGACCTGACGCGAGACCCGGGAGTAGTGGCTGTGACGCACCGGCAGCACGACGGCCTGCGGGCAGCGGCGCAGCGCCTGGCTCATGGACATCGCCGAGCTCACGCCATAGGCGCGGGCCTCGTAGGAGGCCGCCGAGACCACACCACGCCCGTCCGTGCCTCCCACGATCACCGGCCGACCCACGAGCTCGGGGTGGTCCAGCAGCTCGACCGAGGCGTAGAAGGCATCCATGTCCACGTGCAGGATCGGGGTGGCAGAGTCGTCCTCGCCCCAGGAGCGGCGTGCGGCCTCGTTCCGTGGTGCTCGACTCATACCTCCAGGCTAACGTGCGTCTGTGACACCACGACGCCCCTCGCGCACCTCCCAAGGCCCCCAGGCTCCGGCGCTGGCGAACCTGCCCGCCGGCCCGGTCCCCACGAGCTACGCCACGGCGCGGCTGGAGCGACGCGACAGCGGGGTGCTGCTGCTCCTGGACGAGACCGAGTCCTCCTGGATCGACCTGCGGGACCCGGGGCACCTGGACTTTGAGTACCAGCAGCAGATGAACGCCGTACTCCAGGTACTCACGCCCGAACCGGCCCCGCTGCGGGCCGCTCACCTGGGTGGGGCGGGGTGCGCCCTAGCGCGGGCCTGGGAGGCCCGCCGTCCCGGCTCCACACAGCTGGCCGTTGAGATCGATGCCGTGCTGGCCCAGTACGTGCGCCAGTGGTTCGACCTGCCTCGCTCCCCCCGGCTGCGGATCAGGGTGGCCGACGCCGCCCAGGCGGCTCCCACACTCAGGCCGGGCGAGTGGGACGTCGTCGTCCGTGACATCTTTGCCCAGGGGCAGGTACCAGCCTCGTGCCGCAGCGCGGACTTCCACGCCGCCTGCGTCCAGGCCCTGGCCCCAGACGGGGTGTACCTGGTCAATATGCCCTCTGCGCCCCGCAGCGAGGCGGGGCAGGACCTGGCAGCCCTGCGTCAGGTATGCCAGGGGGTGCTGGTGGTCGCTGACCCCGCCCACGCACGCGGCAAGCGCCGCGGCAACCTCGTGGCCGTGGCCTGCCAGCGTCCGTGGAGCGCACAGGAGCGCGAGCAGATCGAGCGGGCGGTGCGGCGTCTGCCCCTACCGGTGCGCACCTGGCAGCAGGAGGACCCAGCCCTGCCCCGGCCATGATGACCGGGCCAGGGGGCAGGCGCCGTCAGAAGCTGGCCTGCCAGCGCCCCGAGCGCACGTGGCGGCGGGTGGCGTGACGCGAGAGGAGCAGTCCGACCATCCCCGTCAGCCACACCACCGCGGTTGAGGCCACGGCCAGCCGGAAGTCCTGGGCCGAGCGGTCACCTCCGCAGTGGTCCAGCATGACGCCCACCAGCTGGACGGCCACAATCGTGGCGGTGAATCCACCGGTGTTGACCAGTCCCGTACAGGTGCCCCACCGGCTGGGGACGTTGAGCGAGCGGGCGACGTCGAATCCGATGCCGGAGTAGGGGGCGGTCATCCCCAGCACCACGGCGGCCAGGAAGGCCGCGATGACGGGGTGCGGCAGCAGCAGGCCGAGGGCCCAGGCGGCCAGCGAGGCGAGCGCCGAGACGATGACGATCGTGGAGCGGTAGCCGGGCAAGCGAGAGGAGAGCAGGCCGGCACTCATCCCACCCACGATCCCGGCCACCGTGTTCGCCGTCAGCGCTGCCGAGGCGGTGGAGACCGAGACTCCCAAGCCCTGGGTCATCCAGGACACGCCCCACATGAGGGTGAGCACCGCCGCGGGGAACATGCCGATCCAGTGGCAGAAGAAGCCGAGCCAGGTACCCGGGTGGCGCAGCACCTGGCCCATCGTGATCCACACGCTCTCGCGCCGCCCCACCTGGGCACTACCCACGCCGGGGGGAGTGTCACGGATGAGGGCCAGGCCGGTCATCGCCATGGCCATCGCGATCCCAGACATCGTGGCGAAGGTCGTGGTCCACCCGCGGGCGTGGAGGAGAGCGAGGAAGGGGATCGCGGAGACGACCTGTCCGAGCTGGCCGAAAGCGGAGACCAGCTGGCTCATCAGCGGCACGCTGCCCAGCGGGAACCAGGCAGGCAGTAGCCGCAGGGTGCCAATGAAGGCAGTCGCATCCCCGGCGCCGACCAGCACCCGGGCCACCACCGCCCCCGGCACCGAGGTGGCGGTGGCCATGAGCAGCTGACCGGTGGCGACTACCAGGCCGCCGACCACGAGGACCCGACGCGAGCCGAAGCGGTCCAGTAACAGACCCACAGGAACCTGCGCCAGGGCGTAGACAGCCAGCTGGAGGACGACGAAGCTCGCCAGCAGGCTCGCGCCGCCGGGAAAGCGCTCGCTGGCCTGCGGCACGGCCACAGCGAAGGAGGTCCGGGCAGCCACGGCCAGCACGTAGATGAAGGCCGCTGGCGTCAGGACGAGCCAGGCCCGTGCCCCTCCGAGCGGAGGCACGGCCGGCTGCGGTCCTGGGGCGAGCTCACTCACGGCGCGTCAGTCACGGCCTTCGGGATGATGGGGCTCCAGGCCGGTGGCTCCCGGGTACTGCAGGCCCGGGTCGGTGCCGTTAGCCTCCAGGAAGGCCTCCAGCCGGGCGCCGATCTCATCGGCTGTGGGGACGTCGAGCATCCGGGAGACTTCCTCGACGTCGGCCTTGACCGGAGCCACGGCGTCATACTGCGCCTCCAGGGCGGCCACGACGGCCGCCACCTCGCTCTGGCCCGCAGCCTCAGCGTCGATGTCGGCGCGGTTGACCGCGGCAGCTGCCTCCAGGTCCCCCAGCGGCAGGGCTAGTCCTGTGGTCTCAGCCACAGCCGCCAGCAGCGCCGCGGCGCCAGCCGGGTAGTCCTCCCGCGCCACGTAGTGCGGGATGCCCGCCGTCAGGCCCCGCGAGCTCAGCCCTGCCTCCCCCAGGTGCAGCTCCAGCAGGCCGCTCACCGAGCCGGGGAACTCCGCGTGGCCAAAGAAGTCCGGCTGCTCGGGCAGCTCCTCGGGCCGGTTGCCGTGGTGGTGGACGTAGACCGGACGGGTGTGGGGCACGGCCAGCGGCATGCCAGTCATGGACACCGCCTGGCTCACCCCCATGGTCAGCGCCAGGTGGGTGACCGCCCCGATGAACTCCTCCCACCGGTAGTCCGGCTCGCTTCCGTGGAGCAGCAGGAGGTCCTCACCCTCGTCATCCTGGAGCAGGTCGAGAACCAGCTCAGGCATCTGCACCGAGGTGTAGGTGTGCGAGCTGAAGGTCATCATGGGCCGGCGTGCCCGGTAGTCCATGAGCGCGTCGGCGTCAAAGGTGGCCAGACGCTGCCAGGGCAGGGTCATGAGCAGCTGCTCAACGGCCAGCTCACCGGCGTGACCAGCGTCCATCGCCCCGTCCAGGTGGTACAGAAGGACACGAGGCGCCACCGGAGCCTGGGCAGGGCGTTCAAAACTGTAGAGCGGCATGGGCATCCTCCTTTCGTGCTGAGCACTGCAACACCGGCCGTGGTGACCATGTTCCCACGTCCTGTTCGCCGTCGGCTTCTTCCGCGCGGCCCTGCCAGGAGAATAATGGACCGGCCTGCCTGTGCACCCTCAGCGGTACCCACGGCGGGCTCATGACCTGCCCCGCACAACCAGACAGCGAGCCAGATGCCACCGTCATCCCAGCCCCCGACCTCCGAGCAGCCCGAGGCCCAGGCCACCTCCTCGGTCCGTGACCGCGAGATCCACGCCGAGCAGCACGTCGTCGACCTGGCCTACGGCGAGCTGGACCGCCAGCTGGAGGCGGCGCGCCGCTCGCTGGCCGCCACCGAGGCCCAGGGGGTGTCCGGCACCCACCAGTCCCGTGGCGAGCGAGACGCCTACGCGGTGCACTACTCCGGCCTCATCGCCTCCCTGGAGGGAGTCGAGGACCGCCTCGTCTTCGGCCGCATGGACCTGGCACACGGAGCAGTGGACGGGGCGAGCGCCGGCCCGGTCACCCACGGTGGCCAGCGCCACTACGTCGGGCGCACCGGCCTGCAGGACGCTCGCCACCGCGAGGTCGTCCTGGACTGGCGGGCGCCTCTGGCCCGCGCCTTCTACCAGGCCACCGCCTCCCGGCCCATGGGCCTGGTACGACGTCGTCATATCGACACCCGCGCTCGGCGCGTCATCGGACTGGAGGACGAGGTCATCGACGTCTCCTCGCTGGACCAGGCTGGCACCTACCCGTCAGGCTCCCAGCCCCGCGTCGCAGCCGAGGGGCTGCAGGGCGAGGGCGCGCTCATCGCGGCCATGAGCGCGGCACGCGACGGACGCATGGGTGACATCGTCGCCACCATCCAGGCCGAGCAGGACCGCATCGTCACGGCCCAGGGCCGCGGTGTGCTCGTGGTCCAGGGCGGACCGGGCACCGGCAAGACCGCGGTGGCCCTGCACCGGGTGGCCTACCTGTTCTACTCCGAGCGTGAGCGCCTGGAGCGCTCAGGGGTGCTCCTGGTGGGCCCCTCGCGCACCTTCCTGCGCTACGTCGAGCAGGTGCTGCCCTCACTGGGCGAGACCGGGGTGGTGGCCACCACCATCGCTGACCTCGTGCCGGGCGTGCGCGCCCGCGGCACGGAGTCGCCCGCCCTCCATGAGCTCAAGGGCCGGACCGTGTGGGCCGAGATCCTGCGCCGCGCGGTACGCAGCCTGCAGCGCCTGCCCGACCAGCCCCGCGAGATCATCGTCCAGGGCACGCGCCTGCTCCTGGAGCCCGCCGACGTGCGCGAGGCTATGAGCCGGGCCCGCCGCTCGGGCAAGCCCCACAACCTGGCCCGCGAGACCTTCGTGCTGTGGCTGCTGGAACGGCTGACTGACCAGTACGCCACTGCCACCCGCCAGGACGCCTCCGACCCCGAGACCCGCGCCTGGATCCGTGAGGACATCCGCACGACACGCGACGCCCGCCGCGAGATCAACCTGTGCTGGATGCCGACGACGCCCACCGGCCTGCTGGAGCGGCTGTGGGCCCGCCCGCCCCTGCTAGAGCAGGTCGCGCCCGAGCTCAGCGCCGCCGAGCGCGAGAGCCTGGCACGCACCCCCGGCTCGCCGCTCACCCCGGCTGACGTGCCGCTGATCGACGAGCTCGCTGAGCTGCTGGGTCCCAGCGAGGATGCCCAGGCCCGCCAGGCGAGGCTGGAGACCCGCCGACGCGCCGAGCTCGTGGACTACGCCGCGCGCGCCATCGAGTCCCAGGGACTGGGAGACGGCATGGTCAGCGCCGAGATGCTGGCCGACCGGATGGAGGACGCCGGGCCGTCCCTGACGCTGGCGGAGAGGGCCAGGGCGGACCGAGGATGGACCTACGGCCACGTCGTGGTCGACGAGGCCCAGGAGCTGGGTGACATGGCCTGGCGGGCGCTGGCCAGGCGCTGCCCGGTGCGCTCCTTCACCGTGGTGGGGGACCTCGCCCAGTACTCCGGCCCCCACGCCCCCTCCTCCTGGGCTGAGGTGCTCCAGGCCCTGGGGACCTCACCCAGCCAGCCGCGTCGTGGTGGGCGCACGAGTCGACCGGTGGCCTCCACGCCCCTGCGCGAGGAGGTGCTCACCGTGTGTTACCGCACCCCGGCCACGATCATGGACACGGCTGACGCGGTGACGACGGCGCTGGGGCACCCACCGGTGTATCCCGTGCGCTCGGTGCGGGACCTGCCCGGCTGCCTGGAGGCGGAGGACCTGTCCGCGAGCGCCCTGGCGCATGACGAGGCTGGCTGGGCCGGCCACCTGCGCGCGGTGGTGAGCCAGGAGCTGGCCGCCCTCGACGAGGCCGTCGGCCCCCAGGGTGGGCGCGTTGCCGTCATCGCCCCTGACGCGCCGGCCGTGGCGGCCTGGCTCGGCCAGGACGCCGCGCTGGCTGAGGCGATGACTGCTCCGGGCGGGGACGTGCTGCGAGCCAGGCTCGCGGTCATGGGACCGGTGCTGTCCAAGGGTCTGGAGTTCGACGTCGTCGTGCTCGTGGACCCTGCCATGATCGGCAGGCAGAGCGCCGGTGACCTGTACGTGGCGATGACCCGCCCGACGCGCCGCCTGCGGGTGGTCTCTCGCCAGGAGCTGCCGCAGGGCCTTGCCCTAGGATGAGGGTGAGGCCACACCCGCCTCCTTCCTTGCCTCCCCACAAGGTTACGCAACCGTAGGTTACGGTTGCGTAGGCAGCGGGTCAGCCCGCCTGCCCCGCGCCCCAGGGAAGGACACCTCGGATGAGCGACACCTCGCGCAGCTACCTTCGGCCCCACTACGCCCCCGGCGTGCCGGCCACGATCGCGCCGGTCACCGAGCCGCTCTCACGCATGCTCGACGACGCCACCCGTCGCTTCCCCGACCACATCGCCATCGACTTCCTGGGCGCCACCACGACCTACTCCCAGCTCTCCCGCCAGGTCGCCCAGGCGGCCGAGACCCTGCGGCGCGCCGGGATCGGTCGTGGCGACGTCGTCGGCCTCATCCTGCCCAACTGCCCCCAGCACGTGGTGCTCGCCTACGCCGCCTGGCGGATCGGCGCGATCGTGGCCGAGCACAACCCTCTGGCCCCAGCCGCCCAGATCCGCGAGCAGATCGAGATCCACCACGGCAAGGTCATCATCGCCTGGGAGAAGACACTGGCCCGCCTGGTCCAGGCCTCAGGCTCGCTGCGCGCCGCCGGACTGGCTGACCGTCAGGTCTACGCCGTGGACCTGTCCCGCGGCCTGCCATGGACCAGCCGCATGGCCCTGCGGCTGCCGGTGGCCGCTGCTCGCGCCCAGCGCTCCGAGCTGCGCGGCAAGGTCCCTGCGGGAGTGCGCTCGTGGGACGACGCCGTGGCCGCCTCCACCCCGCTGCCTGCCGGGCACCCCCTGCCCGAGGTCGGCCAGACCGCCGTCCTGCTCCACACCGGGGGCACCACTGGCAGCCCCAAGGCCGTGCGCCTGACCCACACCAACCTGCGCTCCAACGCCGAGATGAGCCTGGCCTGGGCCTCCCAGACCTGCGAGGCAGGCCAGGAGACCTTCTACGCGGTCCTGCCCTTCTTCCACGCCTTCGGGCTCAGCCTGTCCCTGCTGTGCGCCGTGGGCCTGGCAGCCACCCAGGTCATCCTGCCCAAGTTCAGCGCTGACATGGTGCTCACCGCCTGGAAGCGCCGCCCCGCCACCTTCTTCCCGGGCGTGCCGGTGATGTTCGACCGCATCGTGGCACGCGCCAACGCCACCGGCGCCGACCTATCGAGCTGCAAGATCGCCGTGTGTGGAGCAGCCGCCAATCCCAAGGCCGTGGCCCAGGCCTGGGAGGAGGCCACCGGTGGGGTCATCATCGAGGGCTACGGCATGACTGAGGCCTCCCCCATCATCCTGGGCAACCCCATCTCCCCTGAGCGTCGTGCCGGGGCGCTGGGCGTGCCCTACCCCTCCACGGACGTGCGCCTGGTTGACCCGGAGGACACCGAGGTCGACGTCGAGCCCGGGCAGGTTGGTGAGCTGCTCGTGCGCGGTCCCCAGGTCTTCGCCGGCTACTGGGAGAACCCCGAGGAGACCGATGCCGTGCTGCTGCCCGGAGGGTGGCTGCGCACCGGTGACCTCGTGCGCCAGGAGGCCGATGGCTTCTACGTCATCGCCGACCGACGCAAGGAGCTCATCATCTCCGGCGGTTTCAACATCTACCCCACCGAGGTCGAGGCGGCGGTCCGCTCAATGCCCCAGGTCGAGGAGGTCGCCGTCGTCGGCCTGCCCGGAGGTGAGGGGGACGCTGGTAACGAGCGCGTCGTGGCCGCGATCCTGCCCAAGGAGGGCCAGACGGTCACCCTGGAGCAGGTGCGCTCTTGGGCTGAGCAGACCCTGTCCCACTACGCGCTGCCGCGCCAGATCGCGATCCTGAGCGAGATGCCCCGCTCCCAGATCGGCAAGGTGCTGCGCCGGGTCGTGCGCGAGGAGCTGCTGGCCGCTCGCGAGGCAGCCAGCGGCGCCGCCGACGCCGTCGCCTCAGCCTCCGTCAGCGCGGCCGCCTCCCTGGTCGAGCGCCTGGGCGAGGCCCAGGCCAGCCAGTCCTCCCAGGCCAGCCAGGACGCTGAGGAGGACAAGTGAGTGCCTCGTCCCAGCCGGCGGGAACCGGCGCGTCCTGGGACGCCGAGCGCTTCCACCGGCCTGGGTACCAGCCCGGTATCCCCGCCACCATCGAGGTCCCCGACTCCCACCTCAGCGAGCTGCTGGAGACCGCCGCGCGCTTCTACCCCGATCGCGTCGCCATCGACTTCCTGGGCTGGACCACCACCTACCGCGAGCTGCTGGCCGCCTCCGAGCGCGCCGCCCAGCTCCTGGCTGACGCGGGGGTACGCGCTGGCGACCGGGTGGCCCTCATCATGCCCAACTGCCCCCAGCACGTCGTCGCGGTCTACGGCGCCCTACGACTGGGGGCAATCGTGGCCGAGCACAACCCGCTGGCCCCGGCCGATCAGCTCCGCGCCCAGCTCGACCACCATGGCGCCCGTGTCGTCGTGGCCTGGGAGAAGGCCGTCGACCTCGTCACGGACCCCGCTGCCGAGCACGATCCCTCGGTCGACCCGCTGGCCGGGCGGACCGTCTTCGCCGTCGACCTGGCGCGTGCGCTGCCAGCCCACCTACGTGCCGCACTGAGACTGCCGGTGGCCAAGGCCCGCGCCACCCGCGCCTCGATGAAGGCCGAACGCCTGCCAGCCGGAGTGCGCTCGTGGGACACCGAGGTCGCCCGTGCGCCTCGACTTGCCGCCTCCTGGCCTCACCCCGCCGGCAGCGACGTCGCCGTGCTGCTGCACACCGGTGGGACCACGGGCACGCCCAAGGCGGCCATGCTCACGCACACGAACCTGCGCGCCAACGCCAACCAGGCCATCGCCTGGGTGCCGATGCTGCATGAGGGCGGGGAGAACTTCCTGGCGCTGTTGCCCTTCTTCCATGCCTTCGGGCTGACTTTCAATCTCTTCTGCGCGGTCCAGAAGGCCGCCACCCAGGTCATGATGCCCAAGTTCGACGTCGAGGCGGTCCTGGCCGCGCACAAGCGCCGTCCCCTGACCTTCTTCGTGGGCGTACCGGTGATGTTCGAGCGGATCCTGCGCGCGGCCCAGAAGGCAGGCACGAACCTGGCCAGCCTGCGCTACGGCGTGTGCGGAGCCGCCCCCATGCCGCCCCAGGTCGGCGCGCAGTGGGAGGAGCTGACCGGCGGGTACTTCGTCGAGGGCTACGGCATGACGGAGACCAGCCCGATCATCGCCGGTACCCCGATGGGCCCGACCCGGCGGCTGGGAGCGCTCGGCCTGCCGTTTGCCTCCACCGACGTGCGCGTGGTGGACCCCGACGCCCCGGTCATCGACCCCGAGACAGAGGTCCCCGACGGCGAGCCCGGCGAGCTGCTCGTCCGCGGTCCCCAGGTCTTCGCCGGCTACTGGCAGGACCCGGAGGCCACCGCCGCCGCCATGCTGCCCGGCGGGTGGCTGCGCACCGGGGACATGGTGCGCCGGGAGGAGTCCTTCCTGTGGATGGCCGACCGTCGCCGTGAGCTCATCCTGTCCGGCGGCTTCAACGTCTACCCCTCCCAGGTCGAGGCGGTGCTGCGACAGGTCCCGGGCGTGGCGGACATCGCCGTCATCGGCGCGGACAACGGCTCGGCCAGTGAGACCGTCGTGGCCGCCGTCGTCCTGGACACCGACGACTCAGGCGAGCCCACTGCCGAGGGCAGGGCGCTGAGCCTGGAGGTGCTGCGCTCCCACGGTGAGAGGCTGCTGCCTCACTACGCCCTGCCCCGCCGTCTAGAGATCATTGATGAGATGCCTCGCTCGATGATCGGCAAGGTCCTGCGCCGCGAGGTCCGCGAGCTGCTGGAGCGCCGCCAGCACCAGGCTTAGAGCAGTCCCTGGGCCACCAGCACCTGGCGCAGCGCCTCCACCTGGCTGGCCTCGGCACGCACGAGCGGCAGGCGCACGGTCGCCGTCGGGATCCGGCCCTGCAGCTCCAGGGCCTCCTTGGCCATGACGGCGCCCTGCCCGCCTCCCATGATGGCGGCCGTCAGCGGCCGCATCCGCTGGGCCACCGCCCGGGCCCCGGGCAGGTCCCCGGCATCGACCTCGGCCACCATCTCGCGCCAGGAGTGCGCGTCAGCATGGGCCACCACGGAGACCACACCGCTGGCCCCGTGCGCCAGCCAGGCGAAGTTGAGCCCGTCGTCGCCTGAGTAGTAGGCCAGCCCAGTCGCTGCCATCCGCCTGAAGCCCTGCTCGACGTCGCCCGTGGCGTCCTTGACGGCGAGCACCCGCTCGTGCTCGGCCAACCGGGCGAGCGTGTCATCCTCAATGCGCACGCCGGTACGGCCGGGAATGTCATAGACCATGACCGGCAGGTCGGTGGCCTCGACGACGGCCATGATGTGCTGATAGACGCCCTCCTGGCTCGGCCGGTTGTAGTAGGGGGCGTTGATGAGCAGCCCCTGGGCACCGGCGTCCTGGGAGCCGACCCCGATGCGCACGGCGTGGGCGGTGTCGTTCGAGCCAGCACCGGCCACGAGCATCGCGCGCCCGGCCACGGCGTCGCCGACCTCGCGCAGCAAGGTCTGCTTCTCCGGCAGGTGGGTAGTGGGCGCCTCACCCGTGGTTCCCGCCAGCAGGATCATGTTCGCCCCGTCCTCGACGAGACTGACGGCCAGGGCCTGGGCGGCCTCGACGTCGATCGATCCGTCGTGGTGGAAGGGGGTCACCATCGCGACGCCGACGGATCCGAAGGGGCGGGAAAGTGGGGTGCTCATAGACTGAGCCTAGCCGCCTGGTCGCCTGCGGTCATGGCGCGCCCCATGCTGAGACCACCCTCAGGGCCGATACGCTCAGGGCCATGAGCTCCCACCACAGCCATGACCTGCCCTCGGTCTTCGAGACGGACCCCACCGCTGACCTGCCCGGCCGCCGCCCTGAGGAGGGTCAGCCCGCCGCCGGCTTCGTCCGGCCGGCGGTCGTCACAGACCTGGAGGCCATTGGCCGGGTGCACGCGGCCGCCATGCTCGCCTCCCTCCGCCAGGCGCACACGGTGGCTCATGCTGGCGCCGTCCTGCCGGCCGGCGTGGAAGCCATGATCGCCCCGGCCGTGCTCACCGCCGGGTGGGAGCAGGCCGTCGTCGAGCCCTCGGCACCAGGCCACCACGTGCTGGTGGCCACCGACGCCGAGGCGGTGGTGGGCCTGGTGGCCCTCGCCCCGACCCAGGGCCAGGCCGTGGATGAGCAGGGCGCGCCAGCCCAGGGCGACCCTGAAGCTGGTGCCGAGGTGACGGCGCTGGGTGTGGACCCGGCTGCCCAGCGCTGCGGGCACGGCTCCCGGCTGCTGGCCGCAGCCAGCGACCTGGCCCGTGCCGACGGCGCGCAGGTGATGGTGGTGTGGGCCGTGCGCGGGGATGAGTCCCTGGAGGGGCTGCTCACCGCGGCCGGCATGGAGCGCACCGGCTCCTGGCGGGAGCTTCCGGTGGGCCAGGGCGTGGTTGAGGACTGCTGGGCGGCTGCCCTGTAGGTTCTACAGGTCCAGCAGCGCGTCCAGGCCGATCGTCAGGCCTTCACGCTGGCCGACCTGACGCACGGCAAGCAGCACGCCGGGCATGAAGCTGGCCCGATCGAAGGAGTCGGTGCGGATGGTCAGCTGCTCACCGGGGTTACCCAGCACGACCTCCTCGTGCGCCGTCAGCCCCTGCAGACGCACCGCGTGGACGTGGATGCCGTCGATGACGGCGCCTCGCGCTCCCCAGGGGTCGGATGCCGTGGCGTCAGGCATCGGCGGGCAGCCGGCGGCCGCGCGGGAGGCCGCGATCCCTCGGGCAGTGGCGACGGCCGTACCCGAGGGGGCGTCCACCTTGGCCGGGTGGTGGAGCTCGATCACCTCGGCAGAGGCGAAGTACGGGGCAGCCTTGGCCGCCAGGCTCATGGCCAGGACGGCTGAGAGGGCGAAGTTCGGGGCGATGAGCACGGCGCAGCCAGCGGCCTCGGGACGTGCCAGGTGCTCACGCACCCGCGCGTAGGCCTCCTCGTCCCAGCCGGTGGTGCCCACAACGACGTCGAGGCCGGCGTCAATGAGCGCGTGGACATTGGCCTCAGTGGCACTCGGGACGGTGAAGTCGACGGCGACCTCGGCCCCGCCCAGAGTGGCCGGGACGATCTCGTCACCGGCGTCCAGGCGCGCAACCAGCTCCAGGTCGCTGGCATCCTCAACCGCCTGGCAGACGGCTGATCCCATGCGCCCCGAGGCGCCGACGACGGCAACAGTGATGCTCATGGCCCCAGCCTAGCGGGGCCCTGTGCTCAGGCTGCCGGACCGACCAGCACCCGGGCACGGCGCTGAGCCAGCAGCCAGGCCGCCAGGTCCTGGACGTCCTGGCCGGTGACGCGCTCCAGCCGGCGCAGGTTCTCCTCCATCGAGCGCAGCCGGCCGGTGACGACCTCGCCGCGTCCGAGCCGCCCCATGCGGGCCAGGCTGTCCTCCCCGCCCAGCACCATGGAGCCGCGGATCTGCCCGCGGGCACGCTCCAGCTCCCGCTCGGTCACGCCGTCGGCCGCCAGCTTCTCGAACTCCCCCACCATGACGGTGCAGACCTCGTCCACGTCCTGTGGGGCGCAGCCGGCGTACAGGCCAAAGGCCCCGGCACCGGCGTAGGAGGTGTCGAAGGCGTAGGTGGTGTAGGCCAGGCCCCGCTTCTCACGCACCTCCTGGAACAGGCGCGAGGACATGCCGCCGCCGAGGATCGTGGTGAGCACGCTCATCGGCCAGCGGCGCTCATCGCGCGTAGCGATGCCCTGGCAGG
The DNA here is from genome assembly GCF_002861525.1 of Actinomyces urogenitalis. NCBI lineage: Bacteria > Bacillati > Actinomycetota > Actinomycetes > Actinomycetales > Actinomycetaceae > Actinomyces > Actinomyces urogenitalis. The sequence continues at coordinate 96,185 of NZ_PKHA01000003.1, forward strand.
TGAGGTAGACGTGGGACTGCTCGCTCTGCCTGCGCACCGTGACGTCGTGGACGTCCAGGGCGGTCCAGGGCTCGGTCTCGAAGCGCCGGGGCCTGGGCTGGCTGGCAGCCGAGCAGTCCCAGCCGGCTGCCGCGAGGTCGGCCGCTACCCGCTCGCACACCTCCTCATGGCTCACGGCCCCGGCCGCCGCCACGACGAGCGTGTCCGAGCCGTAGGTACGCTGGTAGTGCTCCCACACGGCGTCGCGCGGCACCGCGGTCACGGTCTCGTAGGTGCCGCCGATGGGGCGGCCCAGCGGCGTGCCCTCGCCGAAGGCCGCCCGGGCGAAGGCCTCCTGGGCCACGTCCTGCGGGTCGTCGGCGGCGTCAGCCAGCTCGGAGACGATGACGCCACGCTCGGTCTCCACCTCGGCCGGGTCCAGCAGGGAGGAGGTGACCATGTCCGTGAGCACGTCCAGAGCCTGCCCAGCGTCCTTGCCCTGGACGCGGGCGTAGTAGGAGGTGTGCTCCTTGGAGGTGGCGGCGTTGGACTCCCCACCGATCATGTCGAAGGACTCGGCGATCGCGCGGGCATCACGGCTCGCCGTTCCCTTGAACAACAGGTGCTCCAGGAAGTGGGTAGCCCCCTCCTGGCCACTGACCTCGTCCCGGCTGCCCACGCCGAACCACATCCCGATGCTCGCTGAGCGCAGCCCCGGCACGGCCTCGGTGATGACGCGTACCCCACCTGGCAGGATCGAGCGGCGCAGCACCGCACCGTCGTCAAGGAGGTGCAGCTCGGTGCCGGGCGCACCGGCCCGGCCACGTTCCAGGGCGACCTCGGCGTAGTTCGTTGCGTCACCGGCGGTGTCAAAGGAGTTCGTCACCGCACGAGCCTAACGGGGCCCGCGCCTACGACTGGGGCCGGGTGAGGTGCAATCCCTCACCCGGCCCCAGACCGGTGACGTCTCAGCCCTGATGGGCTCGCGCCTTACTCCTGCGGTGAGGACTCCTCAGCGGCGCGGTTGCGACGACGGCGGGGACGACGCTCACGACGCTCGCCCTCCTCACCGCGCTCGGAGCGGCGGGGGCGACGCTCACGGCGCTCGCCCTCCTCCTCGCCGCCGCGGGAGGCCTTGGCCTCCTCCTCGGCGGCCAGCTGCTCGTCGGTGAGGACCGCGTGCAGCGAGAGCTTGCCACGCTGGTCGATCTCAGCGAGCTCGACCTGGACCTTGTCACCCACGTTCAGGACGTCCTCGACGTTCTCCACGCGCTTGCCGCCGACCAGGCGACGGATCTGGGAGATGTGCAGCAGGCCGTCCTTGCCGGGGGTCAGGGAGACGAAGGCGCCGAAGGTCGTGGTCTTGACCACCGTGCCGACGAAGCGCTCACCGATCTCCGGCATCTGCGGGTTGGCGATGGCGTTGACCGCGTCGCGAGCGGCCTCGGCCGAGGGGCCGTCAGAGGCACCGATGTAGACGGTGCCGTCGTCCTCGACCGTGAGGTCCGCGCCGGTGTCCTCCTGGATCTGGTTGATCATCTTGCCCTTGGGACCGATGACCTCACCGATCTTGTCCACCGGGATGTGGACGGTGAGCACGCGCGGAGCGGTCGGGGCCATCTCGTCGGGGCCGTCGATAGCCTGCTCCATGACGTCAAGGATGAAGAAGCGGGCGTCGCGGGCCTGGCCGAGCGCGCCGGCGAGCACGTCGGAGGGCAGACCGTCGAGCTTGGTGTCCAGCTGCAGGGCCGTGATGAACTCACGCGTACCGGCAACCTTGAAGTCCATGTCGCCGAAGGCGTCCTCGGAGCCGAGGATGTCGGTGAGCGTGGCCCACTTGGTCTCGCCGTCGATCTCCTCGTGCATGAGGCCCATGGCGATACCGGCCACGGGGGCGCGCAGCGGCACACCGGCGTTGAGCAGGGAGAGGGTGGAGGCACACACCGAGCCCATGGAGGTCGAGCCGTTGGAGCCCAGCGCCTCAGAGACCTGACGGATGGCGTAGGGGAACTCGTCGCGGCTGGGGATGACGGGCACCAGGGCGCGCTCAGCCAGCGCACCGTGTCCGATCTCGCGGCGCTTGGGAGCGCCCACGCGCCCGGTCTCGCCAGTGGAGAAGGGCGGGAAGATGTACTGGTGCATGTAGCGCTTGTGCGTGATCGGCGACAGGTCGTCGATCTGCTGCTCCATGCGCAGCATGTTGAGGGTGGTCACACCCATGATCTGGGTCTCGCCACGCTCGAAGATGGCCGAGCCGTGCACGCGGGGCAGGACCTCGACCTCGGCGCCCAGGGTGCGGATGTCCTTCAGCCCGCGGCCGTCCATGCGGATGCCCTCGGTCAGGGTGCGGTGGCGCACGAGCTTCTTGGTCACGGACTTGAAGGCCGCCTTGAGGGCCTTGACGTCCTCCTCGGTGCCGAACTGCTCGGCCAGGTCCGCCAGGACGGCGTCGCGCACGGCGTCGGTGGCCAGGTCGCGAGCCTGCTTGCCCTCGGTGGCAATGGCGCCGGCCAGGTCGTGGGCGGTAGCAGCCTTCTCAACGGCCTCGTACTGCTCGTCGGAGTAGTCGAGGTAGAGCGGGAACTCGGCGGTGGGCTTGGAGGCGTGCTTGGCGACCTTCATCTGGGCCTCGCACAGCGCCTTGATGTGCGGCTTGGCAGCCTCCAGGGCCGAGGCGACGACGGGCTCGGTCGGGGCGGTGGCGCCGGCGCGGATGAGGTCCCAGGCATTCTCCGTGGCGCCGGCCTCCACCATCATGATGGCGACGTCTCCGTCCTCCAGGACGCGACCGGCCACGACCATGTTGAAGGTGGCGCGCTCGAGCTCGGAGTAGCGGGGGAAGGCGACCCACTGGCCGTCGATGAGGGCCAGGCGGGTGCCGGCCACGGGGCCAGCGAAGGGCAGGCCCGCGATCTGGGTCGACATCGAGGCGGCGTTGATCGCCAGGACGTCGTAGGCGTCGTCTGGGTGGATGGCCAGGACCGTCTCGACGACCTGGACCTCGTTGCGCAGGCCCTTGACGAAGGAGGGACGCAGCGGGCGGTCGATGAGTCGGCAGGCGAGGATGGCGGAGGTGCCGGCGCGGCCCTCGCGACGGAAGAAGGAGCCGGGGATGCGGCCGGCAGCGTACTGGCGCTCCTCGACGTCCACCGTCAGCGGGAAGAAGTCGAACTGGTCCTTGGGGTGCTTGCCCACCGTCGTGGCGGACAGGACGGCGGTCTCGCCGTCAAGGTAGGCCATGGCGCTTCCAGCGGCCTGCTTGGCCAGGCGTCCGGTCTCGAAGCGGACGACGCGCTTGCCGAAGGAGCCGTTGTCGATCACGGCCTCGGCAGCGGTGACCTCGGGGTCATCGATGAACATCTGTGATGAGTCTCTTTCTCTCGATCAGGGGCGGGCTCGTGGCCTTCGATCGAGGCCCACGGAAGGGAGCCGGCTGATCGCCGTGCGTCCGTCCGGAGGCCACCACCGAAAACCGACGGCTTCCGCCCACGCCTGCGTGCTCGGTCCGTTCCAGCGGACACTGGTGCAGGCACTGTGATCCTATCGTGAGCAGAGGTCTGCCGCGCTGGAGCACGACGTAGGCCCCGTCACTGTGAGGTGACGGGGCCTACGTTCGCTGCGGTGCAGGCGCTCAGCGGCGGATGCCCAGCTTGGCGATGAGGGAGCGGTAGCGCTCGATGTCCTCCTTCATGAGGTAGTCCAGGAGACGACGGCGCTTACCGATGAGCAGGTAGAGGCCACGACGTGAGTGGTGGTCGTGGGTGTGGGTCTTGAAGTGCTCGGTGAGGTTGGAGATGCGCTCGGACAGGACAGCGATCTGAACCTCCGGGGAGCCCGTGTCACCCTCGTGGGTGGCGTACTCGGCGATGATCTGCTGCTTGCGCTCGGGGGAAACCGACACGGTTGCTCCTCTTTCTCGTTGCGCGGAGCGCCGGGGCTGGTTCTCCCGGGCATGACACGTCCGCGGCCGATCGACGGCCCGACAAAGATACCAGCGCCAGCCCCCTGGCCGTCCCGCCTGGCCTGTGGGAAGCGGCACAGCCGCCAGGACCTCAGGCTGTGACGTCCTGCGGCCGCACCGGAGCAGGCGCCGGCACGCCGAGCACCCGGGCAGTGTCGACGACGTCGGCACGCATCTGGGCCAGCAGGGGCTCCAGGCCGTCAAAGGCCAGCATCGGCCGCAGGTGCTCAACCAGCTCGATGGCCACGACCTCCCCATAGAGGTTGAGGTCAGAGCGCCCCAGCACGTGCGCCTCCACCGTCCGCTCGGGCACGTCATCAAAGGTCGGGTTGGTGCCGATCGAGATCGCGGCAGGCAGACGCTCCTGGCCACCACCCGAGCCATCCCCGGCGCCCGGTGAGCGCACGAGCCAGCCAGCGTAGACGCCGTCGGGCGGGACGACCCCGGCCGTGGCGGCCTGGAGGTTGGCGGTGGGGAAGCCCAGCTCGCGGCCGCGCCGCAGCCCGTGGACCACGGTGCCCCGCAGCCGGTGGGGCCGCCCCAGCACCTGGGCAGCGCCCGCCACATCCCCGGCCTCGATGAGCTCACGCACCCAGGTCGAGGACCAACGTCTGCCACTGGGCGCCAGGACGTCATGGACGATCTCGACCTCCAGGCCGTCGGCCCGGCCGATCTGCTCCAGGGTCGCCGCGTCGCCGCTGTTGCCCCGCCCGAAGCGCACGTCGTCCCCCACGACCACGGCGCGGGCCCCGAGCAGCTCCTCCAACCACCGGCGCACGAAGCCGTACGGGCTCTGCTGGGCGAAGTCGAGGGTGTAGTGGATCACGAGCACGGCGTCCAGCCCCGTGGTGGCCAGCAGCTCCAGGCGGTCAGCCAGTGAGGTGACCATCGGCAGGTGGGTGTGCGGGCGGTGGATGAGGATGGGGTGAGGATCAAAGGTGACGGCCACCGCCAGCGGCCGGGGCCGCTCGGGGTGGGCGAGCCCCACCTGCCGGGCGCACTCGACCGCCCTGGCCAGCACCGCACGGTGCCCGCGGTGGACGCCGTCGAAGACGCCGACGCTCACCACGGTGCCAGGTCCGTCAGGCGCGCCCAGCGCCGACGGCACCTGCTCCGGCCCGTACCAGACCTCCACCGTGCCCCCAGATTCCTCTGCCGCCACAGACTCAGTGCTTGCCGCAGCCGCAGCCACCGTGGCCGTGACCTCCGCCGTGACCGCCACAGCCACAGCCGCCGCCGGAGGCCGACACGTCGCGCAGCCCCAGGACGTTGCCGGCCTTGCGCCCAGGCACGACGCCGTCATCCTGGTAGCCCTCCCCCAGCGGCTGGACAACCTCAGGAGCGAGGGCCGGGGCCTCCTGACGCTTGCCGTGCCCGCCGCATCCGCATCCGCACCCCTGGGACTGCTGGGCCTCGTTGGTGGTCTGCTCGCTCATCGTCTCTCCTGTCACGACTCACCGGCACTCAGCTCGCGCCGTCGCGGGCAGCGAGGACGAGCAGGGGCCGGGTCCGGTCCTTGGCCGAGGTCAACAGTGCCACGACCTGCCCGTCCGGCGCGAACCCCGCGGCCACACCGCCCGAGCCGCCAGCCTTGGGAACGATGACGCCAGGTGGCACGACCGCCCGTTCCATCACCTCGGCCCCCAGGAGCTGGCCGTAGCCCAGGGCGCGAGCCTCGGCCTCGCTGAGCTCGACGACGGGGAAGCACCGCCGCGCCACCACCGACAGCGGCACGGTGGGCAGCCCGCCAGGACGCTCAGCGTGCGCATCGGCCTCGACCACGGCAGCCAGCTGCTCCAGCGTCGCTGCCTCGTCAAGGCTGAAGGGGCCGACGGCAGTGCGGCGCAGCGCCGTCAGGTGCGCCCCGCAGCCCAGGGCCTGGCCCAGGTCACGAGCCAGGGCACGCACGTAGGTTCCCGAGGAGCAGGCCACCGTCAGGTCCATGTCCACCACCGCCGTGCCGTCATCGGCCTGCTCGCTGCGCAGCGGCCCTCGGCGGGTCAGGCAGTGAATGGTGACCGGTCGGGCCGCGAGCTCAACCTCGCCGCCCTCGCGCACGCGCTTGTAGGAGCGCACGCCGTCGACCTTGATGGCCGAGACAGCCGAAGGCACCTGCATGATCGGGCCCGTCAGCGCCTGGATCGCAGGCTCCAGGCGCTCGGCGACCTGCTCGACGCGCGCACCGCAGGCACCGGTCACCTCACCCTCGGCGTCCTCGGTCAGGGTGTCCTGGCCAAGCCGGACGGTCGCCTCGTAGGTCTTGTCCGCTCCCACCAGGTAGGTGAGGAAGCGCGTGGCCCGGCCCACGCCGAGCACCAGCAGACCGGTGGCCATCGGGTCCAGGGTCCCGGCGTGGCCGACCTTGCGCGTCGAGGCCAGACGCCGGGTCATGGCGACGACGTCGTGACTGGTGACCGACGCCGGCTTGTCGATGAGGACGAGGCCGTCGGCTGCGGTGACGGCGCCACGAGGCAGCTGTGGTCGGTCCGAGACCCTCACGCCTCGTCCTCGTCAGCCTCGTCCGGCTCCTCGTCCTCGATCTCCTCGTCCTCGTCATCATGCCGGTAGGGGTCGGGGTCCCCGGCGTAGGTCGCACCGGCCGTCGAGCGGGCGATCTCCTCGTCCTTGGCACGAGCCTGGGCCAGGGCGTCCTCGAAGGTCTTGGCCTGGGTGGGCAGGGCGTCAAGCTGGAAGGCGATGGAGGGGGTCAGACGGATCCCGAGCGCCTTGCCGACCTCAGAGCGGATGAGCCCGGTCGCCGAGCGCAGGGCCGCAGCGGTGTCCCGGCGCTCACGCTGGGAACCGTAGACGGTGTAGAAGACCGTGGCCTGCTGCAGGTCACCGGTCACCCGCACGTCAGTGATCGTAATGAATCCCAGGCGGGGGTCCTTGATACGCCCCTGCAGGAGCCTGGCAACAGTCTGGTGAATGCGGTCAGCGACCTTGCGGGCGCGCGCTGCGTCTGCCATGAAGGCTCTCCTTGCTGGGCGTCAGGGGACCGCTCGGCGGTCCGCCCGCAGGCTGCGGGCAGGAGATTGTCTCAGATCTCGACCTCTTCAGCCTGACCACGGCGCGAGATCACACTTTTCGCTGGCTCATCACAGACAATCTTTATTTACTGGATTTTTCCGTTACTATTGCCTTGTTCTCATCCCCACCTCCCGAAGGGCCAATGATGTTCCCCCTTCCTCACGGCTGCGGCGCTGGCCGCCAGCGAGGCTGCCTCTGAGTGCATCGACACCTCGACCTTCCCCATGTGGCTGCGCGTGACGTACCTGATCAACTTCCTGTGCATCGGCATGCTCATCCGGTCTGGGATCGAGATCCTCACCTCCCGCCCCCGGCTCTACTTCAACAACCACTGCACACCGGGGTCTGAGTGGATCCGCTTCACCCGGGACACCGTGCCCCTGGAGGAGGGAGCCTTCACGGCGCGCGACGACCAGCGCGACCTGTCTCCCTTCATCTCCCTGCCCGGACGCGCCAAGATCGGCCTGGGCCGTGCCTGGCACGGGATCCTGACCTGCGTGTGGATGGTCAACGGTCTGGTCTACGTGGTCCTCATGATCGCAACCGGAGCCTGGTGCCCACCTCCCTGGAGATCCTCCCGAAGGCCTGGGACTCCTTCCTGACCTACCTCCACCTGCAGGCACCTTCGCTGTGCGACTTCACGCCCTACGACGGCCTGCAGCAGCTGGGCTACTTCGTCATCGTCTTCGTCGCCGCCCCGCTCATGATCATCACCGGCCCGGCGATGTCCCCGGCCGTGGTGGGCCGCTTCCCCTGGTACGCCAAGATGCTCGGCGGGCGTCAGACCGCACGCTCCCTGCACTTCCTGGGCATGGCCCTCTACCTGGGCTTCGCCGTCGTCCACGTCCTGCTGGTCTTCATCGTCCACCGCGAGCACAACCTCACCCACATCGTCTACGGCCACTTCGACCCAGCTCGTGTGGGCGCTGCCACCCTTATCGTCGTGGCCACCATCGCGGGCGTGATCGCCCTGTAGCTCGGGGCCTCCTTCTGGACACTGGCTGACACCCGCCGCAGCCAGCGGCTGCTGTGGGGCGCCACACGCGTGGTCCGCCGCCTGACCGTGGACCGCCTGGCCTCACGCCAGTCCAGCGCCAGGCCGTACACCGAGGCGGACATCTCCCCTTCCACTGGGTCAACACCCGCACCCCCTCAGCGCAGGAGTCCCCGGAGTACCACGAGCTCGCGTCCGCGGACTTTGAAGGCTTCCGCCTCACCGTGGACGGCCTGGTCTCACGCCCGACCAGTCTCTCCCTGGCCGAGCTGCAGGCGCTGCCCTCCCAGTCCCAGATCACCATGCACACCTGCATGCAGGGATGGACCGGCATCGTCAAGTGGACAGGAGTCCGGGTCTCTGACCTCCTGGCCCAGGCCGGACAGATCGATCCCGAGGGCCAGTGGGTCATGTTCGAGTCCTTCGGCAAAGCCCAGCACATGCACGACGGCCGGCCCGTGGAGCCCTACTACACCTGCCTGCCGCTCAGTCTGGCTCTGGAGGAGGACACGATCCTGGCCTGGGGGCGCAACGACGCTCCCCTGTCCCCCATGTTCGGCGCACCACTGCGGCTTCGCTGCGAGTCCGGCCACGGCTACAAGATGGTCAAGTGGGTGCGCTCGGTGACCGTCATCCGCGACTACTGCGAGGTCGGCGATGGCATGGGGGGCACCTGAGAGGACTCGGGTTACCAGGACGTCGACGCTCGAATCTAGCCCCGTACCCGAGGCCGTCTCCTGGCCTGGAGGACCAGGTCCGCACAGAAGACCAGCACGGCGACCCACACCAGCACCATCGCTGTCCAGCGACCGGCCGAGATCTCCTCGTGGAAGACCGCCCAGGCCATGAGGAACTGGATGATCGGTGAGACGAACTGGACCAGACCGACCGTCGTCAGGGGCACGTCTCGCGCGCCTGAGGCGAACAGGAGCAGGGGCACCGCCGTGACCGGCCCCGCTGCCACCAGCAGCACAGCCAGGCCGGCCGAGCCCTCGGCTCCCTGGAGGACCGAGCCACCAGTCGCCGCCAGCCAGACGAGATAGCCCAGCCCCAGCGGAGTCACCACCAGCGACTCCACCGTCAGGCCGGTCAGCGCGTCAGCCGTGGCCTCGTGCTTGACCAGCCCGTACAGCCCGAAGGTCAGCGCCAGAGCCAGGGAGATCCAGGGCAGGGTGCCCTGCATCACGACCATGACCACCACCGCCAGGCCCGCCAGCCCGATGGCAACCCCCTGGTAGCGGCGCAGTCTCTCACCCAGCACCGCCGCCGCCAGTGCCACGGTGACCAGCGGGTTGATGAAGTACCCCAGGGCGGCGTCGGCCGCGTGGCCGGAGTTGACGCCGTAGACGTAGGTGAGCCAGTTGAGCGTGATGAGCAGGCCGGAGGCGATGAAGGTCCCCAGCTGCCTCGGCGAGCGAAGGACCGCCGCAACCTTCGGCCACGAGCGGGTGACGCTGACCAGCACCAGGCACGTGGCAGCGGTGAAGACGATCCGGTAGCCGATGACCTCCAGGGCGCCGGCGGCGGCCAGGAGCTTGAAGTAGAGAGGGAAGGCACCCCAGATGAGATAGGTCGCCAAAACCAGCAGGGTGGCGCGCTGGCGTGCGGCGGGATCAGTTGGGCTCACCCGCTCACGGTAGACGACGGCGCCGCCGCCCTCGTACAGAGGGTGGCGGCGCCGTCGTCTCGTGGCCGACTTAACAGGCCCGGCAAGGCCTGAGGTCAGTCACGCGGCTTCTCGCGCATCTCCCAGGTCTCGATGACGTCGCCCTCGGCGATGTCCTTGAAGCCCAGGTTGATACCGCACTCGTAGCCCTCGCGGACCTCGGTGACGTCGTCCTTCTCGCGGCGCAGCGACTCGATGGACAGGTTGCCGTCCACCACGACGCCGTCGCGCACCAGGCGGGCCTTGGTGCCACGCTTGATGACGCCCGAGCGCACAATCGAACCGGCGATGGAGCCGAACTTCGAGGAGTGGAAGACCTGACGGATCTCGGCGCTGCCGAGCTCCACCTCCTCGTAGATGGGCTTGAGCATGCCCTTCATCGCGGCCTCGACGTCCTCGATCGCGGAGTAGATGACCGAGTAGAACTTCATGTCCACGCCCTCGCGGTCGGCCAGCTCGGCCACACGCTCGGCAGGTCGGACGTTGAAGCCGATGATGACGGCGGAGTCGACCGTAGCCAGGTTGACGTCGTTCTGCGTGATGGCACCCACGCCGCGGTGGATGATGCGCAGAGCGACCTCCTCGCCCACGTCGATCTTGAGCAGCGAGTCCTCCAGGGCCTCGACCGCACCCGAGGAGTCACCCTTGAGGATGAGGTTGAGGGTGTCGACCTTGCCCTCCTTGAGGACGTCGGTGAGGTTCTCCAGGGAGACACGCTTGCGGCGCTTGGCCAGGAGTGCCGCACGATCAGCGGCCTCACGCTTGTCAGCGATCTGACGGGCAGTGCGGTCGTCGGGCGCGACGATGAAGGAGTCACCAGCGCTGGGCACGTTGGTCAGACCCAGGACCAGCGCGGGGCTACCGGGGCCGACCTCCTCCAGGGCGTCACCGTGCTCGTTGAACATGGCACGCACGCGACCGTAGGCGCTGCCGGCCACGATCGGGTCACCCACGTGCAGGGTGCCGCGCTCGACCAGGATGGTCGAGACCGCGCCACGGCCCTTGTCCAGCTTGGCCTCGATCGTGACGCCTCGGGCGTCGGAGTCGGGGTTGGCCCGCAGGTCGAGAGCAGCATCAGCCGTCAGCAGCACAGCCTCTAGCAGCTCGTCAATGTGCAGACGCTGCTTGGCCGAGATGTCGACGAACATCGTGTCGCCGCCGTACTCCTCGGGCACAAGACCGTACTCGGTGAGCTGGCCGCGGATCTTGTCCGGGTTGGCGCCCTCCTTGTCGATCTTGTTGACCGCGACCACGATCGGCACACCGGCCGCCTGGGCGTGGTTGAGCGCCTCGACCGTCTGGGGCATGACGCCGTCGTCGGCAGCGACCACGAGGATGGCGATGTCGGTGACCTCGGCACCACGGGCACGCATGGCCGTGAAGGCCTCGTGACCGGGGGTGTCGATGAAGGTGATCCGACGGTCCTCGTCATTCAGGTGCACGCGCACCTGGTAGGCACCGATGGACTGCGTGATACCGCCGGCCTCGCCAGCCACGACGTCGGTGGAGCGGATCGCGTCCAGCAGCTTGGTCTTACCGTGGTCGACGTGACCCATGACCGTGACCACCGGGGGACGCGGGAGCAGGTCGGCGTCGTCGACCTCGGCCTCCTCGGCCTGCAGGTCGATGTCGAAGGACTCCAGGAGCTCGCGCTCCTCGTCCTCGGGCGAGACGATCTTGACGTCGTAGCCGAGCTCGGCGCCCAGCAGGGCGAAGGTGTCCTCGTCCACGGACTGGGTGGCCGTAACCATCTCTCCCAGGTGGAACAGGACCGTGACCAGGGCCGCGGGGTTGGCGTTGATCTTCTCAGCCAGGTCCGTCAAGGTGGCACCCTGACGCACACGGATCGGCGTTGAGCCGTCACCGCGAGGGACGATCACGCCACCGATCGACGGCGCGCCCTGCTGCTCGAACTCCTGCCTCTTGGCCCGCTTGGACTTGCGTCCACGCTGGCTGGAACCACCACGGCCGAAGGCGCCCTGCGTCGAGCCGCGACCACCGCGGCCACCGCGAGGACCGCCGCCGAAGCCGCCACCACCGGGACGACCAGCGCCACCGCCGGCTCCGCCGCGACCGCCGCCAGGACGGCCACCGCGGCCACCCTGACCACCACGGGCCGGGGCGCCGGGGCGTCCCACCGAGGAGTGGCCGGGCATCATGCCGGGGTTCGGACGCGGGCCGCCGCCTGGGCGAGGTCCGGGACGGGCCCCACCCTGAGGACGCGGGCCGCCCGAGCCAGCGCCCTGGGGACGCGGGCCGCCGTGGCCACCGGCGCGGTTACCGCCCGGACGAGGTCCGGGACGGGCACCACCCTGAGGGCGCGGTCCACCTGAGCCGCCTGGGCGAGGCATGCCCTGGGAGGTGGCGAAGGGGTTGTTACCCGGACGAGGTCCGCCCTGCCCGCGAGAGCCGCCCTGGCCGCGCGAGCCCTGACGCTCGCCACGCTCAGAGCGCTGACCGCCACGGCCCGCAGGGCGAGGCATGCCCTGGGAGGTGGCGAAGGGGTTGTTACCCGGACGCGGTGCACCCGGGCGCGGACCTGGGGTCGGCGCCGCCGGGCGCGGTCCGGGGGTCGGCGTGTGCTCGCTGCGCCCCGTGCTCTGGCTGGGGGCCTGGAAGGCCGGCGCCGAGGAGGGCTTCGCAGCCGGCTTGGGCGCCGCGGGCTTCGAGGTAGCAGGCTGAGACGCCGCGGGGCCGGGGGTTGAAGTCGCAGGAGCCGGCTTGGAGGCCGGTCCGGGCTTGGCCGCCGCAGCGTGCTCAGGCGCGGGAGCCGCGGCGTGCGCCGGGGCAGCCGGCTTCGGCGCGCCCTGGCGCGGAGCAGGCTTGGCAGCGGCAGCCGGGGCGGCGGAGTCCTTGCCTGCGGCCGAGGCCGCCTGATCGGCAAAGTGCTCGCGGACCCGACGAGCGACGGGAGGCTCGACCGCGGAGGAGGCCGCCTTGACGAACTCTCCCTGGTCCTTGAGCCAGGCCAGGATCACCTTGGAGGTGATCTTCTTGCCAGTGGGGTCGAGCTCCTTCGCGAGCTCGTGAACGCGTGGTTTAGCCACTTTTCTCCTGTCCGGTTGCCCACCCCGGATCAGGGTGGGCGTCAGTTGAGGCAGCTCATCGCTGGGTACTCATCGGGTGCCCATCGGCTTCCTACCCGCCTTCTTAGTCGGTCGTTGTCGCGGCACTGCGTGCAGGCCGCTCGTGCGTGCTCGCACCATCCTCATCCAGGTTGCCCCGGGAGGAGATCCGCTCGCACACGGGAGCCACGTCCAGCGGCTCACTGGTGCGCAGCGCGCGCCCGAAGGCGCGCCTGCGTTCGGCAAGCTCCAGGCACGCGGGATCCGGGTGGATCCACGCGCCTCGCCCAGGCGCAACCGCCCGGGGGTCGACACGAAGCCGGCCGTCGTCGATGACCAGGCGCAGCAGCTGCGCCCGAGGACCCTTGGCGCGGCAGCCGATGCAGGTGCGTTCAGGTACGTGTGAGAGGTGCTTCACCGTCTCGTCGCGTCCTTCCCATCGTCCTGTCACCTGCTGCCCCTGGCGGCCTGACGGCCCCAGGATCTCACGCAGGGTCCCGAACAAGTCTAGCGGCAGCCAGGCTCAGGCATCCCTCTGTGCGGCTGAGGGGCCTGTCACGTCGTCGGCACGAGAACCACGACCCGCGATCACCTCGCCGGTCTCGGCGTCGGCGTGGATATCGATCTTCCAGCCCGTCAGACGCGCGGCCAGGCGAGCGTTCTGCCCCTCCTTGCCGATGGCCAGGGAGAGCTGGAAGTCAGGTACCACGGCCTTGGCCGTCTGGTCCTCCATGGACTGGATGTGCACCGAGGACACGCGCGCCGGGGACAGGGCATTGGCGATGAAGCGGGCCGGCTCGTCGGAGTAGTCGACGATGTCAATCTTCTCCCCGCCCAGCTCCGCCATGACAGCACGCACGCGCTGACCCATCGGGCCGATGCAGGCGCCCTTGGCCCCCAGGCCGCGCTGGCGCGAGCGCACCGCCATCTTGGTGCGGTGGCCGGCCTCACGCGCGACCGCCATGATCTCCACGTCCCCCGAGACCAGCTCGGGCACCTCACGCTCAAAGAGCTTGCGCACCAGGCCGGGGTGAGTACGCGAGAGGATGATCTGCGCTCCCTTGGGACCGCGCGAGACCTCGGTGACATAGGCGCGGATACGGTCGCCGTGGCGGTAGCGCTCACCCGGGACCTGCTCGTGGGGAGGCATGATCCCCTCGTGCTCCTCGTCCAGACGCACGTAGACGATGCGCGGGTCACGCCCCTGCTCCACGGTGCCGGAGATCAGCTCGCCGGCCTTGTCCTTGAAGGCGCCCAGGACCTCGAAGTCGCGCCGATCCTGGATGCGCTGGACGATCACCGAGCGGGCAGTGGCCTGGGCGATGCGCCCGAAGTCGTCGGGGGTGTCGTCGAAGAACTCGCCCGTGGGCTGGTCCTCCTCGTCAACCTCAGGAGCCAGCACGGCCATATGGCCGCTGCGGCGGTCGATCTCGACGTGCGCGCCACGGATAGCGCCCGGGACCTTGGTGTAGGCACCCAGGATGGCGTCCTCGATGGCGGGCAGGAGGTCCTCCAGGTCGATGCCCAGCTCCTGGGCCGCGCCTCGCAGCTCCGGCATGTTGATGTCCATGGTGTCCTCTCTCGTCCTCGTCCCGATTCAGAAGACGACGACCATCCGGGCCTCCAGGAGGTCCGTGTAGGCAATCGTCTGCTCACTGCCGTCGACCTCCACGGTCACGGTCTCCTCGTCTGCGCTGCGCACGGTCCCGGTCAGGGTCTGGCCGGCAGTGACCAGACGGGCCTGGTGACCGGTGGCGCGCCGAAAGGTGCGGGGCGTGGTCAGCTCGCGCTCGGCCCCGGGACTGGTGACCTCCAGGGTGTACTGGCCCTTGACCGGATCAGCCTCGTCCAGGGCGTCAGACACCGTCTGGGTCACCTCAGCCACCGTGTCCAGGTCAAGGTCGCCCGGGCCGTCAGGCAGGTCCACGATGACGCGCACGGTGGAGTAGCGGCCGGCCCTGGTGGTCTCCACCCCCTCCAGGAACAGACCTGCCTGCTCGACCACAGGTGTGAGCAGCTCGGTGAGCCGCTCGGTCGTCGCAGTTGACAGCGTGTCCGCCATGGGGTCCCTTCCCGGTCGTTGGTCAGATCGCGGGCCACCGACGCACTAGTGGGCGCGTCCTTGGGCGTGGCCAGCATGGCTCATGCTACCTGGCCGTGCCAGGATCACCGTGTGAAGCCTGCACCCCTGCCCTGCTCCCCCGTCCTGACGCGCCCGCTGCGAGGCGCCTTGGTGCTCCTCCTGGCCGGCGGCCTCCTGGCTGGCACCGGAGCCTGTGAGCTGCGGCTGGGGCACGGCGTTCCTGACACCCTGCCGACGGCGTCGGCCGCCGAGGCCGAACGCGACGCCCTGGCACGCCAGGCCACCCTCATCTCCTCCACGGCCGAGGTTCTTCTCACCTCCGGCAACCAGGAGGTCGCCACCCAGGTCACCCAGCTCGTCGAGGCGGGCAAGCTCCAGCTTGAGGCCCTGGGCGGGGTCTGGCAGCCCTGGCCCACCTCTGCTCCTACCACCCTGCCCACGACGACGCCGGTCGCCACAGCCCCGGCCGATGCCACCCCCGATGACCTGCTGCAGGCTCTGGAGCAGGGTGCCGAGCAGGCGCGCCAGGCCGCTCTCCATGCCGAGCAGGCCGGCCAGGCGCAGCTGTACGCCGCCCTGGCCGTCTCCTGGTCCGCCGGCGCCACGCAGCTGGCCACCACGCTGGCCGCCGAGACGGCGCTGGAGGGGGCACCGCGTCAGGCCTCCCAGATGACCCAGGCCCTGGAGCCAGACCTCGTGCAGGCCTATGACGCGGCCCGCTACGCCATGGAGGAGGTGGCGGCACGCTCGGCCGACGCCCAGCGCGCCCAGGCACAGGCTGACGCCGCTTACGCCGACGACGTCGTCAACGCCTCCATCGCCCTGGGAGGAACGGATTCGCGCCTGCCGGCCTACGCCGCCCCGCCCCAGGCCTCCACCAGCGCGACGAGCGCGGACACCACCTGGGCACGCCAGTCCTGGCTGCGCGTGTGCGAGCAGGAGATCGTCTCCCTGATTGCCTTGGATCCGGACCAGCGCGAGATCGCCATCGACGCCGCCATCGACGCCGCCGCACGCGCCCGGGCCTGGGGCTCGACGCTGCCGGCGCTGCCCGGCTACGAGTCCTGAGCCTGTTCCACAGTCTGCTCCACCCACCGGCGGCCTCGTTCCACCCGTAGGTACCTCACCGGGCCGTGGGCGCCTCGCGCCGCCAGGTAGGCGGCGGCGTCGTCACCGTCACGCACCAGCCGCAGCCGGCACGGCCCCACCCAGCGTGTCCAGCCGGCCACCAGGGCCTCGGCCTCCTGACGCGAGCGGACCAGGAGGCTCGGCACGGCCAGGGCTATCCAGTCCCCGTCACCACCGGACCTGCCCGGCAGCCGACCGATCTGAAGAAGCAGGCGTGCCAGTGCCCGGCGCCAGGCGGGAAGCGGACGGCGCGGATTCGCCGTCGTCGTCAGCAGCTGTGCCTCCAGCACGAAGCGAGGACGGCGCTCAGGCTCGCTCAGCAGCGCCGCGAGCGCGTCCGCAAAGCGGGCACCAGCGCCGTCGGACCCGTCCACCAGCCCCACGCTCAGGCTGTTGTCTGTCTCCTCAAGCACCGCCAGGTGCGCGTGTGCCCCGCCGTCCTGACTCAGGCACCGCGCCACCACGCAGGCCGCTGCCTGCCAGTAGGAGCTGGGCACCCCGTGGCGCAGCAGCGCGCTGGCCCACTGGATGCGTACCACCTCCACGGGGTAGCCCGACCGCTCCGCTCTCGCCGACCGCCCAGAGCCGCCCTGCGGCGCCATGGCGTCCGGATCGATCCCCGTGGCCGCGCCGAGCCACCGCTCCCGCTCGATACCTCTGTCCCCCAGGCTCGCCACAGTCAGCTCGTTGAGGCAGGCGACCTGGGCATGCTGCGCTCCTGCGGTCAGGGAGGCGAGGAGGAGGCGCTGGGGCGGGCTCAGCACGCCGCGCAGGCCGGTCTCGATGACGGCCTGGGTCCCACCGGCACTGGGAACGCAGTCACCCCCGGGCCAGGGCGTCGCCTCACTCGGCACCGCGGACCAGATCTGGTCCGCCTTGCGCTCCAGGCGCCCTAAGTCGCCTCCGCCGCCGAGGCCAGCCTGGGCAGGCAGCACGCAGACCACGGACCAGTAGTGCGCCACCTTGCTAGGCCAGGACGGGTCGAGCCGGGTACCGCGGCCACGCAGCTGCGCCACCGCCGTCGCCGTGGTCACGGTGGACAGGTCCACCAGCGTGTTGGCTGCCGGGCAGTCCCAGCCCTCCCCCAGCAGCGCACGGGTGGAGACCACCAGGCGCACCCGGCCAGCGGCCATGAGCTCACTGACTGCCAGCACGAGCGCCGCCGAGCCGACCCCGGGGCCGGCGACCGTCAGGCTCACCCCGTCGTCCTGGCCGCTGAGCTCCAGCCCTGTGCGCTCGCGCAGCGTGGCCAGCAGCTCCTCCTGCCCGCTGGCTAGCCGCAGGTGGCGGCTCGTGATGAGCACCGGGCCAAGGCCCCGCAGGGCCTCGTCGCTCAGCAGCGTCTCGAAGCAGCGCAACGCGCCGCCTGGCGCCGCGGGCCGGCCGTCTCCCGTGAGCACGTCCAGGGCACGGTGAGCAGCAGAGCGCTCGGCGGCGTCCGTGACGACGACGGCGCGTAGCCGCGATCCCAGGGCGTCCAGCTCGTGGCGCAGGACGTCGATGACGGCCGTGTCCTTGGCCAGTGAGGAGGAGGTGATGAGGTCCACGGGCGAGCGCCCGGGTCGCAGCCCGGAGTCGGTCAGGTGCACCCCGAAGCCGCTGAGCGTCTGGCGCACCTCCTCCCACTGCGACCTGCGGGCAGGATCAGGCAGAAGGCGTTCCAGGGCGTAGCGGGCCAGGAGCCCGGTGAGCTCGCTGGTCTCCAGGACAGACAGCTGCGGGAGCAGGGGCACGAGCAGGGTGGAAGCGGGCGTGGGCCGGTAGTCGCGAGTCCGGTGCAGGAGCGCCGTCGCGGTCGCGGCGGCCTGTGGGGCGGCATCGAAGCCCTCGGCTACAGCGGTGGCCAGACGCGGGTCCTCAGGCTCCAGCGTGCAGCCGGGGTCCTCCATGAGCTCGCGCAGCCCGGGAGCCACCGTGTCCACGAGGTAGTCCACGCCGTCGGGAGCCAGCAGCACCTGAGCGACCCGGTGGGCGAGCTCGGCGCCGCTGGTGGCAAGAAACCGTGCCTCCTCGCGCTCGGGCAGGGTGAACCAGGCCAGGGCGCGGTCCGGCGCCAGGTGCCCGGCTCGCACGACGGCGGGCACCGAGATCTGCGCATCCACCTCGCCGAGCAGGGCGTGGTAACGGCTGTAGGAGCGGTCCTCGGGGCTCGGGCTGGTGGCGGTCAGGCCAATGAGGGTGGCCTGGTGCCCAGCGTGGCGCAGACGACGCACCAGGTAGTGGACCACGACCGCCCAGTGGGCACGCAGGTGGTGGCACTCGTCCAGGACGATCGTGGCCACGCCTGCCTCGACCAAGGCGTCAAGCCGCTGCCGGGCCGAGGGAGCCAGCAGGTTCGCCACGGCCTTGTCATCGAGCTCATCCACACGGGCACGCGCCCGGGCCGCCCGCCGCGAGACTCCCCGGCGGTAGGCCTGGCGATGGGAGCTGGCCAGGTCCTCCAGCCAGGCCTCAGCCTGCGCTGGGCTGTAGCCGCCGTCCACGAGCTCGCGCTTCCACGCAGCCAGGCCTGCCTCGTCCCAGACCCCGTCACTGCGCACGAGCGCAAGGGACTGGTAGGTGCTCACGCACAGGTTGTCACCCCACTCGCCCTCAAAGAGCGAGGCTGCCTGCTCACGCCACTGCTCCCGGATGATGGTGGTCGGGGTCAGCACGAGCGCCGGGCGACCGTTGCGCCGGGCCAGCTCCAGGCCAAGGAGAGTCTTGCCTGCCCCGGGTGGGGCAACCAGGTGGAGGACCTCGTCGTCGGCCGGATCGACGGCGTCGAGCAGGTCACGCTGGTAGGCACGCAGACGCGCTGCCATCCGCAGGTTGTGCGCAGGGCGGCGCGTCGCGTCGGTCATCAGGTCCGCTCAGGCCTGTGGCAGCGGCTGCCTCAGGCGGCCTCGCCGGTGGGCGCAGCCACCAGAGCAGCCTCGACCGTGGCACGGACCTCGGCCGCAGCCGTCGCCGCAGGCACGCTACGACGCTCGCCGCTGCGCCGGTCACGGATCTCCACCGTGCCCTCCTTGGCTAGGTCGCGGCCGACGACGACGGTGAAGGGGACGCCCAGCAGCTCACTGTCCGCAAACTTCACGCCCGCCGAGACCTTCCTGCGGTCGTCGTAGAGGACCTCCAGGCCTGCGGCGTCCAGCTCGCGAGCCAAGGCGTGGGCGGTGGCGAAGACCTGCTCGTCCTTACCGGTGGCCAGGACCTGGACGTGGTAGGGCGCAACCTGGATGGGCCAGGCGAGCCCGCGCTCGTCGTGGTTGGCCTCGGCCAGCGCAGCCATGACGCGGCTGACGCCGATGCCGTAGGAGCCCATGGTGACCACGCGCGCCTTGCCGTTCTCGTCCAGCACCGTAAAGCCGAGCGCCTGGGCGTACTTGCGGCCGAGCGCGAAGATGTGCCCGACCTCGATGCCGCGCTCCAGGTGCAGGGGGCCCGAGCCGTCAGGGGCGAGGTCGCCCTCGCGCACCTCGGCGGCCTCGATCGTGCCGTCAGCCTCGAAGTCGCGGCCCTTGACCAGGTGCAGGACGTGCTTCTTCAGCTCGTTGGCGCCAGTCACCCAGCTCGTGCCGTCCACGATGCGGGGGTCGAGCAGGTAGCGCACCGAGCCGGTGAGGACCTCGCGCCCCTGCTCGTCAGTCTCGGTGCGGCGCAGAGGGGAGTTGGGGCCGATAGCCTGCGGGCCGATGTAGCCGGGTACCAGCTCGGGATGGGTCTTGAAGTCCTCCTCGCTGGCCATCTCGACCTCGGCGGGGGCCACGGCCGCCTCCAGGCGCTTCATGTCCACCTCGCGGTCGCCGGGCACTCCGACCACGAGCAGCTCGCGCTCGCCATGGGGGTGGATGAGGACGACGACGACGTTCTTGAGCGTGTCCGCTGCCGTCCACTCCCGCCCGTCAGGACGCGGGTAGGTGCTGTTGCACAGGTCCACCAGGGAGTCGATGGTCGGGGTGTCGGGGGTAGCGACCACCTGGGGCGCAGGCTCGGCGGAGGCGTCGACGCTCGGCGGCACCGGAGTGGTGACGGCCTCGGCGTTGGCCGCGTAGCCGCCGTCGGAACGCACGAAGGTGTCCTCACCGATCGGCGAGGGGTGGAGGAACTCCTCGGAGTGCGAGCCGCCCATGGCGCCGGCCATGGCGTTGACGGGCACGTACTCCAGGCCCAGGCGGCGGAAGATGCGCTCATAGGCGTCACGGTGGCGCTGGTAGGAGGCGTCCAGCCCGGCGTCGTCGACGTCGAAGGAGTAGGAGTCCTTCATGATGAACTCACGCCCGCGGATCAGGCCCGCGCGCGGGCGGGCCTCGTCACGGTACTTGGTCTGGATCTGGTACAGGGTGGCGGGCAGGTCCTTGTAGGAGGAGAACATGTCCTTGGCCAGGAGGGTGAACATCTCCTCGTGGGTGGGGGCCAGCAGGTAGTCCCCGCCCTTGCGGTCCTGCAAGGTGAAGAGTGTGGGGCCGTACTCGTCCCAGCGCTGGGTCGCTTTGTAGGGCTCAGCCGGCAGGAGGGCAGGGAAATGGACCTCCTGACCGCCCATGCGGTTCATCTCCTCACGCACGATCGCCTCGATCTTGCGCACGACGGCCAGGCCCAGCGGCAGCCAGGTGTAGATGCCTGGGGCGGTGCGGCGGATGTAGGAGGCACGCACGAGCAGCTTGTGGCTGGCGACCTCGGCATCGGCGGGGTCCTCACGCAGGGTACGGATGAAGGCGGTCGAGAGAGTCTGAAGCACGGTGCGATCTTACGTGGTCCCAGGACCTGGCTCTCGCCAGCCGCCTGGCAGATCCTGTGTCACGTGCTCTCAGCCGGCAGCGGGCAGGTGCGGGGCGATGAGCCGCAGGGCACGGGGTAGGGCCTCGCCCACGACAGGATCGTCCAGCCCTGGGTGCGCTCCCGGCGGCCAGTACCGCAGGTCCTCGCTCCTAGTCCAGATGACGCGTCCGCTGGTGCCTGTCTCCAGGGTCTCCAGGCTGATGGCAGCCAGGTCACGGTCCCGGATGACGACGGCGGTCCTAGCCCTCATGCCCTCGCCATCCGCGTCCCACCGCGGGCTGGTCTCGATGAGGCGCCACACCGTGCCCTGAGCCAGCACGTGCCAGCTCGACGGCCACCAGCCCTCCAGCCCCTCGCACAGGGGCGCCTCGACCACGCCTCCCTCCGCCAGCGATGGCGAGGGCACAACGTGCAGCCGCCTGACACCCTCCAGGAGCTGACCTGCGAGAGCGGCTCGTTCGCCGCGCCCCGCACCGGGGGGCTGCGTCGGAGCAGCCTTCCTGCGCGACAGGCCGCGGGCACGTGCTCACGACCGAGGGGTCTCTCATGACGACCTCGTCCTCCCCCAGCCGCCAGGCCACGCAAGCCAGGTCGTCGTCGGTCTCCTGGGCCTCGTTGACGACCTGGAGGGTCTCGACCGGGCGTGAACCGGGCCAGCTCACTGTCTCCGCCCGTCCTGGCAGGAGGACGCAGGCCAGGCTCGCCTGCGGCCAGCCACCCAGCACCGGGACGACGGAGCCGCCAGGGCGCCCGTGACCTGGCGTCGGCCACGGGATGACGAGAACTGCGCTCACGGTCGCCTCCTAGGCTGTCGTCCTGGCCGCCGCCTCCGCCTCGGCTGCTGCCCGGCGGCAGGAGCCAGAGGCTCGATGACGACCTCATGCTACCGGGACACCGGCTCGCGGCGGTTGCCGATCAGGAGGGCCGCCGTCCCTAGAGCAGCACCGTGGCGAAGGTGCCGACCTGCTCAAAGCCAAGGCTGCGGTACAGGCCCAGCGCCGGGGTGTTGAAGTCGTTGACGTACAGGCTCACCGTCCCGCCTGGCCCCACGTGGTCCCGACGCACCGCGTCCACGGTGGCCGCCAGCGCCACGCTCGCCACTCCCCTGCCTCGAAGGTCCGGGCGTGTCCACACGCCCGTCAGCTGGGCGACGCCCGGCTGCTGCCCCGGAGGGCTCCACAGCGCCCCGACGTCGGCCTTGAAGGCCACTGATCGCGGCCCACCAGGCAGCGGCGGGCGACCTTCGCCGTCGTCGATGACGACGTAGCTGCGCCCCATGGCCACCAGCCAGTCCACGTGGCGGGCGTAGGAGCCGCCGGCGCTCGTCGGGTCGTAGCCGAGCTCAGAGGTGAACATCGCGACCGAGGCAGGCAGGACCAGGGACTCCTCCCCCAGCTGCGCGTCGCGCAGCACCCTGGCGATCCACTCCAGGCCCGGGCGGCGAGCCAGCGCACGGCCCGTCAGCCCACCTGCGACCGGGGGCGAGACGAGCAGAGGCTGGTTCCACCGCTCCTCACGTGATCGGGTCCCGCCCTCAGCCAGGGCCTGCCACACAGGCTCGACGTCGCGCACCGGGCCGAACACCGACCCTCGGTTGACCAGGCGACGACGTGCGTGGTCAGCCAGTGCCCTCACCTGGGCACGGCTCGCGCCATCGTGGCCAAGCTCGGCGCGCGCGCCCAGTCCGAAGGGAATGACTGAGCCGGTGGCCCAGGCTCCTCCGTCTGGACGGCCCACGCGCCCGGCCACGACGACGTCGCCGTGCCCCCAGCGGTTCCATCGCAACAGCTGGTGAGCCAGGTTGGCACCGCCCACGGGGTCGAGGGCACACAGAGCCAGCAATCCGTCAGCCTGGTCGCGGCCCACGGAGGTGAGGGGGCGGTTGAGGATCCTCATCGTCAGTGCCTCAAGGACGAGGCCCGCACCGCGAGGCCCGTCCCGGCGGGGAGCGTCAGGCTCAGCCAGCCGTGACGACGGCGGGGCTGGTGCCGGCCAGCGCCTCCTCGCCCATCTCGGAGTGCATCTGCTCGGCCATCTCCTGGGCGTGGCGCAGCAGGGTCTCAACCACCTGGTCCTCGGGCACGGTCTCGACGACCTTGCCGTGGACGAAGATCTGGCCCTTGCCGTTGCCCGAGGCGCACCCCAGGTCCGCCTCGCGGGCCTCACCCGGGCCGTTGACGACGCAGCCCATGACGGCCACGCGCAGCGGGGCCTGGACGTCCTTGAGGCCTTCCTCAACCTTCTCGGCGAGGTTCCACACGTCCACCTGGGCGCGGCCGCAGGAGGGGCAGGAGACGATCTCCAGCTTGCGCTCACGCAGGCCCATGAACTCCAGGAGCTTGGTGCCCACCTTGACCTCCTCCACCGGAGGGGCGGACAGGGAGACGCGGATGGTGTCCCCAATGCCCTGGGCGAGCAGGGTACCGAAGGCGGCGCAGGACTTGATCGTGCCCTGGAAGGCCGGGCCGGCCTCGGTCACGCCCAGGTGCAGGGGCCAGTCACCCTGCTCGGACAGGAGCTGGTAGGCCTGGACCATGGTGACGACGTCGTGGTGCTTGACGGAGATCTTGAAGTCGTGGAAGCCGCACTCCTCGAACAGGCCCGCCTCCCACACGGCCGACTCGACCAGGGCCTCGGGGGTGGCCTTGCCGTACTTCTTGAGCAGACGCGGGTCCAGGGAACCGGCGTTGACGCCGATGCGCAGGGAGACACCGGCGTCAGAGGCGGCCTGGCAGATCTCCTTGACCTGACCGTCGAACTTGCGGATGTTGCCAGGGTTGACGCGCACGGCGCCGCAGCCGGCCTCGATGGCCTGGAAGACGTACTTGGAGTTGAAGTGGATGTCCGCGATGACGGGGATACGGGACTGCTTGGCGATGATCGGCAGGGCCTCAGCGTCCTTGTCCGTGGGGCAGGCCACGCGCACGATGTCGCAGCCCGCTGCCGTCAGCTCGGCGATCTGCTGGAGGGTGGCGCCGATGTCATGGGTCTTGGTGGTGGTCATCGACTGCACCGAGATGGGAGCATCCCCGCCCACCTCGACGTCACCGACCCGGATCTTGCGGGTGGCGCGGCGCAGGGCCAGAACAGGGCGCTCCTCGCGCACAGTCGGAATACCAAGAGCGATCGCTTGAGTCACGGCGTCCAGTATGGCACCACGACCAAGGCTCCTGACCATGGCACCGAGCGCAGCGGTGTGGGATCCAGCGCACCAGCATCCCAGGACCGGTCAGGGGCCGGATAGACGGGCGCCAAGGCGTCAGAGGAGTCAGAAGGGCACAACCGCGTCGAGCAGCTCGGCCAGGCCTAGCTCATGAAGCTCGGGCGGATAGCCATGGGGCTCAAAGTCACCTGCCCGTTGGCCAGGCCGAGGGCCCCGAGTCTCCAGGCAGGGTCGGCCTTGGTAGCTGGGGCGGCCTGGGTAGCCGGGGCGGCCTCGCTCCGGGGCATCTGGGGCCGATGCCCGATGATCGGGCCCTGCTGCCGGGCTAGAACCATCCTGACCCCGGGTCAGAGCAGGATCATCCCGCCCTGCTACCGGACCAGAACCACCCTGACCCCGGACCGAAGCACCACCGTGCCAGCCCGGTGCCGGGCTAGAACCATCCCATCCTGAAACCGAAGCCTCATCATCCCAACCCAGTGCCAGGCCGCAGCTGGAGGACAGCCCTCGTTCCAGCCGAGCAAGGACCTCATCCGTGACCGCGCGCTCCAGCGCCCTCGCGACAGGATGCTCGTCCTGCTGATGCTGTCGCGGCCCCACTCTCGCGGCGAGCATCGTGATCCTGCCGTCCGGGTCTCTGCGGTAACGAGCCCCCGTGGGCGTACGCCAGACCAGGCCGCCGTCAGCCGTACGCGTCAGTGACCACCCTGGTGAGTGCTTGAGGTAGTGATGGGCCTGGCACAAGAGCGTGAGGTTGTCCAAGGAGGTTGTTCCTCCTTGAGACCAGGGGCGGATATGGTCGATATCGCATCTCCTGGCTGGCACCTCACAGCCAGGGTGCGTGCAGGAGGCATCGCGGGTGCGCACCGCATCAGCCAAGGCCGCGGGAGGCCGGTAACGCCGACGCCCGACATCGAGAACGGCTCCACTGACCGGGTCCGTGACAAGACGCCGCCAGGTGCCACCTGCCGCCAGGGCAGCAGCCACGACTGCAGGGACAGGAGTGCTGTACCCACCGATGCTCAGCACCGCGCCCACTGGGCTTCCCGTTGCTTCGGCGTTCCCTGCGACCCCCGGGAGTCTCGCGCTTCCCGCGCTTCGCACAGTCCCGGTGCCCTCTGCGCTCACCGGGCTCTCTGTACCGCCTGCGGGCTGCGCGCAGTGAACCGGGTGATCCTGTGAGGCTTCCAGCTCCTGGAACCTGGCGAGAGTGTCCGCGGGCACGGTGACATCGACATGGATCTGCAGGCCAGAGGGAAAGAGCACCCGGCCGACGCCAGAGGGCGTCCACCAAGGGCTGGTACAGGAGACAAGTCGACTCAAGGAGGCTACAAGGGCATCCACAGGTACGCCGTCAGGAAGCAGCCGCGCAGGGTCAAGGACTGACGGCACGCGGTTCTCGCCACCATAGGCACTGCCATCGCTGGCAGGAACATGAACCTGGTCATCCCGAGCAGAAGCACGAACCTGGTCACCATGAGAACTGTTGAGCTGACTCTCATACCCCTGTGCCGCACTCCGACCCGGCTCGGAGCGATCCCGAACAGCCTCGTGCTGCCTACCGCGCACGAGGTCGAGGCTCATGCTCACCAAGGCGTCCGCACGCAGCTGCGAGAGCGTGCGCCCGTCTCCCATCGCCCGGGCCGAAGCTGCGACGGCTTCCAGGGCGGCGTCCAGCAGATAGGCGTCCGGGGTGGGCAGGAGCATCCTCATCTCGCTCGTGCCGACCCCTGCGGGGCGAGGGCGCGTGACGTGACGACCCGCCGTGTCACGGCGACGCCTCCGTGAGACGCCCTCAGGGTCCAGCGCCGCCAGGGCCTTGTCCAGGTCTCGTGCCAGCTGAGCGTGCGTGCGGTGCGCCGCCTGCTCCAGCACCTGCTCCTGCACCTGGAGACACAGCTCGCTTCCCACGCCGTCCAGCCGCCGCCCACACAGCGAGAACTTGGCGGAGTCGATCAGGCCTGCATGGAACATGCCTCCAGCGAGAGACAGGTCAGGCTGGCACAACGCCTCACCACGCTCGATCATGTCACTGGCCCGCCGACGCGAGATCCCCAGCCGGCAGGTGATCTCGCTCGACGCGCTCATCCGGGCCTCGTCCTGGCTCATGAGGGCCGCGGCAGACACCCCACCCACCCCGCTGACCTCCTCACCGCCGCGGGACAGGCACCGGCTCAGCGCCGCTGCCATCAGCGACTGCGCCCACCCGGCCCAAGCAGACAATCGGGTGCAGGCAGCCACCAGCTCGCGCAGGGAGTCTGGATCCAGACGAGCCAAAGACTCCACGACCCCCAGGGTCTCGCCGCGAGCCAGCCCCGATCCCGTGCCCTGCGCGAGATCCTCACCAGCACCTGAGCTCACACCGTTAGCCGCCTGCTCTGCCCCAGCCGCGACGAGCCGCTCGATCAGTCCTGCCAGCGAGGCTCCCGGGGTCATTGCAGCGAGGTACTCGGCAGCCTCGGTCTGTGCATCAGCCCGAGCGCCACCACAGGCCTGAGCGCCAGCCTCATTGCCCGCACCCCAGGCATCTGTCACAGGCCGCGAGCTCTCTCGGTCCGCCCCGCCGTCGGGTGCGAACCGAGACTCAGAGCCTCTCACCTCGAACATATGTACAGTCTACCTGCATCGCCCCTCATGGACAAGATCATCAAGGGCCTCAGATCATGTCAGATACTCATCCATGATGAGTGCGACTCAGATAGCGCTCATCATCGGGAAAATGCTCGTTACCTTGTTGGTGGTTCCGGATGGTCCGGGGCTGGGCAAGCCGCTTCCAGCACGGCGCCCTACCCCTGTCTACGCCATGATCCCGGCGTCCCGATGCGCCCCCTCGGTCTCACGGGTCTGCTATGAGCGCAAACGCGCCCAAGGGCAAGCGACACGCCCAGGTCGTACCCGCCGTCGCTACCCCACCGTGCCCTTCACCCCCCACCAACACGGCCCACGCTCTTCCCTCGCTACCCCTCCACCGCGTTCGCTACCCCACCGCGCCCTTCGCTACCCCGCAGCACGCGCTACGGGGTAGCGACCGGCACAAGAGGTAGCCGACGACAGGAGGGGGTAGCAGTGGACGCCATGGGGTAGCGAGGCAAGCGAGATCCGGCCCGCACACTCACGGTCGAGCGACGCCAAGGGGTAGCGAACACGGGCACCGGGTAGCGACAGACAGAACGGGGTAGCGACATCCAGCGCGCCCCGCGCACGCGCGCACCGCCGCCGCTTGACAAACCGCACAGGGGCACCGCACTCACAAAAACCGCAGTCAGGACAGCGGCACGACAGTCACGACAGCGGCGCGACGATGTCCACCCAGATGAGCACCAGCGCCATGACGACGAGCAGCACGAAGACAACCTGCCCCAGCGGCAGCATGCGCGCCGTGTCCACGTACCCAGGATCCGGGAGCCCCCGCAGCCGGGCCCAGCAACGGCGCAGCCCCTCCCAGCACGCACCAGCCACATGGCCCCCGTCCAGAGGCAGCAGGGGAATGAGGTTGAAAGCGAAAAGCGCAAGGTTGAGCGAGCCCAGGAGCGAGAGCATGGAGAACAGGCGCGCAGAAAAGGGCACCGCGCCCGTCTGGGCCCCGGCGCTGGACACCTCGCCGGCGATCCGCCCCATCCCCACCAGGCTGATGAGCCCCTGCGGGCTGCGTTCCTCCAGTCCCAGACCTGCAGCCACAGCGTGGTAGAGCCCCGTCGGGATCGTCACGATCGCCTTGAGCGTCTGCCCGACGGCGGAGACCACCTGCCCGGCGACCTCACCCGCCGGCACCCGGATCGTGCCGAGCGCCGGGCCGATACCCACGTAGGCACGCTCCTGCGTCACGACCTGGCCAGCGGAGTCCTTGGCGAGCGTGCCGTCCTCGGCGTACACCGCCCGCTGAGCCAGGACCGGCGTGACCTGGACACTGAGCTGCTCCCCGTCACGCTCGACCACCACCGTGGCTGTCTGCGTACCGCCGTCGGCAATGGCCTGCTGGACCTCGGACCACTGCGAGACAGCAGCGCCGTTCCAGGAGACGATCTCGTCCCCGACCTGCAGACCCGCCTGTGCGGCAGGCGAGGCAGGATCGTCCTGGCCGCACTGCTGGGCCTGGGAGGCGCTCGTCAAGTCACGCTCGGCCGGGACGCAGGACGAGACCGTCGCCAGGGTCGAGGTGTACCCGGGCTGGCCCACAACCCCCATGGCCACGGCCAGCAGCACGATGCCCAGGACCAGGTTCGTCAGGATGCCTCCGGCCATGACCACCAGCTTGCGTGGCACGCTGAGCCGGTAGAAGGCACGTTCCTGCTCGTCTGGTCCCAGCTCCCCGAGGGACTCCTCACGGGCCTGCGCCACCGAGGAGCCTGGCTTGTCCGGGCGAGAAGGAGATGCCGGCGGCAGCATGCCGAGCAGGCGCACATAGCCACCCAGCCAGATCGCCTTGACCCCATACTCAGTCTCGCCACGTCTAAAGGACCACAGGCGCGGGCCGAAGCCGATGAAGTACTCCGGCACCTTCACCCCAAAGCGCTTGGCCGGAATCATGTGCCCCAGCTCGTGCAGCGCCACGGACAGCCCGATACCGATGATGAGGATGACAATGCCCAGGACGTAAGCAAACGTCGCGTTCACGAGCAGGCTCCCTTCAAGCCGAGCGGCGCTGGGAGATCAGCTCCTCGGCACGCCCCCGCGCCCAGGTCTCTGCCTCAAGCACGGCCTCCAGGTCCACCGACTGGTCGGCACTGGCCTGGTGGTCCTGGACCACCTGCGCGTCGATGTCCACGATGTCCGTCCACGCCAGGCGCCCGTCCAGGAAGGCGGCCACCGTCTGCTCGTTGGCGGCGTTGAGGACTGCCGGGTGGGTCGGCGAGGCCGCCACGGCACTACGAGCCAGGTCGACGGCGGGGAAAGCCTCGGTGTCCAGCGGCTCAAAGTCCCAGCTCGTGGGACTCTGCCAGCTGTTGGGCCGCACCAGGCCAGCCAGGTCCGCACGCTCGGGCCAGGTCAGGCCCAACGCGATGGGCAGGCGCATGTCCGGAGGCGAGGCCTGGGCGATCGTGGCGCCGTCGATGAACTCAACCATCGAGTGAATGACCGACTGAGGATGGACGACGACGGCGATGTCAGCCGGGTCGACATCGAAGAGCAGGTGGGCCTCAATAAGCTCCAGGCCCTTGTTGATCAGGGTCGAGGAGTTGACGGTGACCACCGGTCCCATCGCCCAGGTGGGGTGGGCCAAGGCCTGGGCGGCTGTCACGGTGGTCAGCTCGCTGCGCCGTCGTCCGCGGAAGGGACCGCCTGAGGCCGTGAGCACGAGGCGGCGGACTTCGCTGCGTCCGGTCAGGACAGGGGAGGTCAGCCCCTTACCGTGCAGGCCCGAGCGCAGGCACTGGGCGATAGCCGAGTGCTCGGAGTCGACCGGCACGATCTGCCCGGGGCGGCGCATGGCCTGGCGGACCAGCGCGCCGCCGACAACGAGGGACTCCTTGTTGGCCAGCGCCAGGGTCGCCCCGCTCGCCAGGGCGGTCAAGGTCGGCACCAGACCAACCGAGCCGGTCACGCCGTTGAGGACCGTGTCACTCTCACCGAGCTGTGCGGCCCGGATGAGGTCACTGGCCGCCGTCGGACCGGTGAGGATCTCGCGCACCGGGTCCGCCACCCCGGCCTCGCGCGCCGCGTGCGCCAGGTGCTCGCGCAGCTGCACCGCCACGGCAGGGTCCGGGGAGGCGACGGCGAGCAGCGGCACCTCGTAGGCCACCGCCTGCTGAGCGAGCAGCGCCAGGTGCCCGCCTCCGGCTGCCAGACCGGCAACGCGAGGCGCTAGCCCTTCCTCACCCTGTGCCAGGCGCGAGACGACCTCAAGCGCCTGGGTTCCGATCGAACCGGTTGAGCCCAGCAGGACCAGACGACGTGCCCCGCTCTGCGTGGATGCCACGACTCCGCTCACTCCACTGACAGCAGGACCTCAACCACACGGGCGAGGTAGCGATCGACCGAGGCCTCGTCATAGGCCCTGGAGCGGCGAGCGGCGGAGAAGACCGTGCCACGCACCTGACTGGCGGTCAGCGGGGCCTGGGAGTCGAAGTAGGCAGCCACCTGGTCCATGAGGGCGTCGACGTCCTGCTTGGCGTAGCCGATGCGCTCAGCCGGGCTGAAGCGCTCCCCCACCGGTCGCAGCAGACGCGGGTAGAGGGTCGTGGCCAGCTCCGCGACCTGGTCCATCCAGGCCTGGCGACCGTGCTCCGCGACGAAGTCCGCCCGGCGACGCTGGAGGAAAGCCGCCTCCAGGCGGTCCAGGGCGGCGTCGACGGCATCGGCCTGGTAGCCACCGCGCACGATGTCGAAGGCAACCGTGCGCACGCCCTCGGAGTCCATCTCCTCGACCTCTCCGGCGTCGTAGATCTCGTGAGCGGTAGCGAAGTAGTGATCGACCTGCTCTGCCCGGTAGCCCCGACGCATGAGACCCGCCTTGGGGAACATGTCGCTCATCGCCTTGTCCTTGCCCTCTCCTGGTTGAGTACCTCGGTGGCCAGCTGACCACAGGCACCGTCGATGTCGCTGCCTCGGGTGTCACGGACCGTGGTGGTGATACCCGCCCGCCGAAGTGTATCCACGAACAGCTCCTGCACGTCCGGCTCTGAGCAGGTCCAGATGGAACCGGGCGTCGGGTTGAGCGGGATGGGGTTGACATGTGCCCAGCCGCGACCACGGGCGTTGAGCTCGTCGGCGAGCAGCTGAGCACGCCAGGCGTGGTCGTTCATGTCCTTGATGAGCGCGTACTCGATGGACACGCGGCGCCCGGTCGTGGAGTAGTAGTCGTAGGCGGCGTCAAGCAGCTCGCCGACCTTCCACTTGGAGTTGATGGGGATGAGCTCATCGCGCAGCTCGTCGTCAGGGGCGTGCAGGGACACAGCCAGCGTCACCGGCATCCCCTCGGTGGAGAGCTTGCGGATCAGCGGTACCAGGCCCACCGTGGAGACCGTGATACCGCGCGCGGACATCCCGAAACCCTCCGGCGTCGGGGAGGTCAGGCGCCGCAGGGCGGCGACGACGTTCTTGTAGTTGATCATCGGCTCGCCCATGCCCATGAAGACCACGTTGGACAGGCGTGCCGGCCCGCCCGTGAGGTCCCCCCGCTCGGAGACCTGGGCGGCGTGACGCACCTGCTCAATGATCTCGCCGGTGGACAGGTTGCGGGTCAGCCCCATCTGGCCGGTGGCGCAGAAGGGACAGGCCATGCCGCAGCCGGCCTGGGAGGACACGCACAAGGTGGTGCGGTCCTTGTAACGCATGAGGACGGACTCCACCCTCACGCCGTCGTGCAGCTCCCACAGGTGCTTGATGGTGCGCCCGCCGTCGGCGCGCAGCGCACGGACCTCGTGGATGAGGTCAGGCAGGAGCTCGGCCGCCAGCTGCTCGCGCTGGGAGGCGGGCAGGTCGGTCATGTCCTGGGCGTCACGGGTGAAACGGGTGAAGTAGTGGCGCGAGAGCTGGTCGGCTCGGAAGGCGGGCAGGCCGGCGTCCTTGAGGACCGCCTTGCGACCGGCCAGATCGAGGTCGGCCAGGTGGCGCGGGGCCTTGCCCTTGGGAACGGGGACCGCGAAGGACAGCCGCGGCTTGGCGTCCGGTGAGGTCGCGCCCTCCGGGGCCTGGTCGGTGGGCATGACCTGGACCTCGCCGGCGGGGCGGGGACGACGGCGCAGCGCCACCGGCTGGGGCGCTCGGCGACGCGGGGAGTCCTGACGGTCACTCACAGCAGATAGGTTCCTCTCGACCTGGAGCCAGCCCGTGCGGGCAGACGAATCCGCGCCGGGCGCGAGGACGAGGGTACCCGCCACGTGGCGCACGCGCCGCAGCGCCCGTCACACCTGCCTCTCAGGCAGCACCCGGGGCCGCCAGTCCTCGCTAGCCCAGCAGCAGGCTGGCGAGGTAGACCACAGGAGCCGTCACGAGGATGGAGTCCAGACGGTCCATGATGCCCCCGTGTCCTGGCAGCAGCGTGCCCATGTCCTTCAGCCCCAGGTCCCGCTTGAGCAGCGACTCCCCCAGGTCCCCGAGGGTAGAGACCACCACGACGACGGCGCCCAGGACTCCCCCCGCCCACACGGGCGCGTCCAGCAGCCACAGGCACAGGCATCCCGCACCGACCGCGGCCAGGAGGGAGCCGGCAAAGCCCTCCCAGGACTTCTTCGGCGAGACGCTCGGTGCCATCGGGTGACGCCCGAAGGTGATTCCGGCGAGCCATCCACCGGTGTCATTAGCGGCCGGCAGGGCGATGAGGGTGAGGACCTTGCCGACCCCGTGGTCCTGGGAGACCAGCAGCACGCCGAAGCCCGCGAGCAACGGCAGGTAGGTGGCGGCAAAGACCGCCGCCGAGGCGGCCACCGAGCGCGAGCGGCGCACCTCGTCATGCGCGGCGGTGCGAGGCACGCCGTCATGATCGCCGGCCTCCAGGGCCGTGCCGGTCTCAGCCTCGGCCTGGTCCAGGAAGCACCACAGCACGCAGGCACCCGCCGTAGCGATGTAGGCACCGAAGGCGGCCTCGGCACCGATCGTCCAAGCGCTCACGGCCACCCCGACCGTGCCGATCCACAGCGGTGCCAGCGGCAGGCGGATGTCCTTGCGGGCAAAGGCTCCGGCCAGCTCCCACAAGGCGCCACACGCAGCCACCACAACCAGGAGGACGAAGAGCACCTTGTCCACCAGCAGGCAGGCCAGCACGACCCCGATGAGCACCGCTGCAGCCCCGAGCGCCGCCGGCAGGTTGCGTCCCGCGCGCCCGGTGGAGGGCAGCGGAGGACGGTTGCGCGTGGGCGGCGGGGTCAGCAGGGTGCTCAGCACGGTCATACGACAAGCCTGGGGAAGCGGTACGGGAGCTGCAGGGCGGCAGAGATCTGGGGCCTCAGACCTCCAGGAGCTCGGCCTCCTTGGCCGTCAGGGCGGCGTCGATAGACTCGACGAAGCGCTTGGTCAGCGCGTCGAGGTCCCCCTCAGCACGCTTGACATCGTCCTCACCGGCCTCGCCATCCTTCTTGATGGCCTCCAGCTCCTTCTTGGACTTGCCTCGGATGCCACGCACCTGGATACGCGACTCCTCCGCCCGCGAGCGCGCGAGCTTGACGTAGTCCTTGCGGCGCTCTTCGGTCAGGGCCGGGAGGGTGACGCGGATGACCGTGCCGTCATCGGTCGGGTTGACGCCCAGGTCCGACTCGCGGATCGCCGAGGTGATCTCCTTCATCGCGCCGCGGTCGAAGGGGCTGACAATGACGGTACGCGCCTCAGGGATGGTGATCGAGGCGAGCTGCTGCAGCGGAGTCGGGGCGCCGTAGTAGTCGACCACGATCGAGTTGAACATGGAGGGGTTGGCACGGCCGGTGCGGATGGCAGCGAGCTCACGCTTGGCGGCGTCCAGGGCCGCTTCCATCTTCTCTTCGGCCTCGAGCATGACGTCGTCGATCATGGGTCTTCCTTCGGTGTGGGTGGGGTGATCGTCAGGACTGTGCGGACGTGATGAGCCGGTCGGCTCAGGCGGAGGTGGTGACCAGGGTGCCGATCTTCTCCCCCAGCAGTGCCCGGGTGATGTTGCCGGCCTCACCCATGCCGAACACCCGCATGGCCAGGTTGTTGTCCCGGCACAGGGCGAAGGCGGAGGCGTCAACCACCTGCAGGCCGTCAGCCAGGGCACGCTCGTAGGTCAGGTGCTCCAGGAGCTGGGCGCTGGGGTCCTTGCGGGGGTCAGCCGTGTAGACGCCGTCGACGCCGTTCTTGCCCACGAGGAGCTCGTCGCAGTGGCTCTCCAGGGCACGCTGGGCAGAGACCGTGTCCGTGGAGAAGTAGGGCAGTCCGGCCCCCGCTCCGAAGACGACGACGCGTCCCTTCTCCAGGTGGCGGATGGCGCGCAGGGGGATGTAGGGCTCGGCCACCTGAGTCATGGCAATGGCGGACTGGACACGGGCGGGCACGCCCGCCTTCTCGATGAAGTCCTGCAGGGCCAGGGCGTTCATCACGGTGCCGAGCATCCCCATGTAGTCAGCCCGGGCGCGGTCCAGGCCACGCCGGGACAGCTCGGCCCCACGGAAGAAGTTGCCTCCGCCAACGACGACGGCGACCTGCACGCCCTGGCGCACGGCCTCAGCGATCTGGCAGGCAGCGTCGGAGACGACGTCAGGGTCCAAGCCCACAGCCCCGCCGCCGAAGACCTCACCGGAGAGCTTGAGGAGGACCCGTCGGGGTCGTGGTGCTGCGGCATTCTCCTGCTGCTGGGCGGTCATCAACACTCTCCTGTGCTCTCGTGTGCCCGGTGGCTGGGCTCTCGGTGCGCTCGCGCACCTGGGCAGAGCCTACCCGCTTCGCTCGCCCTCGTCCGACGCCCTGCCTGGTGACGGTGCGTTGCCCTGCACGACGCAGGCAAGGCTGCCGGCCGTCGCACTCGGCGAGGGCCGGCAGCCTCAGCTTCCTACTCAGATGGAGGAAGGTGCTGAGTCAGGAACGTTTTCCTCCACGGCGCACGAGCAGGACCGCACCGCCCAGGCAGGCCGCCACGAGCACCAGAGCAGCGGCACTTGCACCGGTACGAGCCAAGCCCGTCGCCCGAGTCGTCCGGGGCTTGTCTGCGGCACGAGCGGTAGAGACGGCTCCGGGCTGCTCTGGCTCAGACGGCTCAGGCTTGCCGGGCTGCTCTGGCTCAGAGGGCTCAGAGGGCTCAGGCGAGCCTGGCTCATCAGGCTTGCCAGACGGCTCAGGCGAGCCTGGGCGGGGAAGAATAGTCAGGTCGAAGGAGGTCGAGGCTTCTCGCGGCGCCAGCCCTGTGCCATCACTCTGCTCCAGCACGCTCACCGTGACGTGGTAGGTCTTCTGCTTCGCGATCCCGGTCTGGACGCGGCCCGAGGTCGTCCCGCTCTGGGCGTCGTAGGACAGGCCATGAGGCAGCCCGTTGACCGAGACCGTCCGCTCCAGAGCCGGGTCACCGCCGCCCAAGACCACGGCCAGCGGGTTGATCTCCTCCCCGTCAGTCACGGTGACGTCGTCGATGCCGTCAACGTTCACCGCAGGCGCCTCGCACAGGCCTGGAGCGATGTCAGCCAGCGTGAAGCGCAGATAGGCGACGTCGTGGAAGATCCGGGGCTCATACAGCATCCCGATGGAGCCGTCGGGCTGGACCGCCATCGTCGTGTAACCAGTGCCCCCAGGAATGAGCTCGCGCCGGTGGCTCCAGGTCTTCCCGTCGTCACAGGAGGCCAGGACGGTCCCACTGGTCCGGGCGCCCTGGTTGAACGCACCGGAGTACAGCAGCACCTTGGCGCGGGCCGAGCCCGGCGCAGCGTTGAGGTAGGCGCGGATGACCTGAGCGTTGTTGCCGGAGTCCAGCAGCTGGGTCTCGGCAAAGGGCTCACCCCAAGTGGCGCCGCCGTCCTCAGACAGGGCCACGATACGGTGGCCTCCGCCTGGAGAGGCGTTGGTGGCGCGGGAGTTGAGGATGAGTCGCCCGTCAGAGAGCTCGGCCGCCTTGTTCTCGTCGAAGCGCCACGAGGGCTCGCCCTCGCCGCGAGCCACCGGTACCTCCCTCCCTGCGGTCCAGGTCTGCCCATGGTCGTCAGAGATGACCGACATCGCGACGATCTCGCCGTTGGTGCGCACGCACGCGATCTGCTGAACCAGTCGGCCAGCGAACGGGGCCGGCTTCTTCTGAATCCCCGCCCCGAGGTAGCGAAGCAGGAACGCAGGTCGGTCTTGTCATGGAGAGCCTGGGCCGTGATGACCCGCTGGGTCCAGGTGTGACCGTTGTCCGTCGAGACGGACAACCCCAGGTTCATCGTGCGTCGGTTGGCCTCGTCGATCCGACCGTCACCGCCACGGGTGTAGGCCGGGTTGTTGGCGAAGACGCCTGCGTCAAAGCTCTGGACGTGGAAGTTAAAGATCGTCCCGGTCTGGGCGTCGACCACGTAGGAGGGGTCCGAGAAACCGAGGCGGCTGCGCCCATTGGAGTCCCCTTGAGCAAGGACGGTCTCGCGCTGCCAGGTCTTGCCGTTGTCGGTGGAGCGGCGTTGGACGATCCAGTTGGCGTTCGGGGAGTCTCCGCCACCGGCCCCGCCATCAAGTGGACGGCGGTCGTAGGAGGCGAGCAGGCCACCGTTAGGCGCCATGGCGATCGCGGGGATACGAATGTTGTAAGCCCCTTCTCGCGAGACCGACAGGGGCACGGGCTCGCTCACACCTGCCTCCAGCGTGGGGTTGGCGTCAGGGCTCGTGAACGAACCGGCCTGGTCGAACTCGCTGGGACCACCGACCTGGATCTCTTCACCCAGCGTCGGCTCAGCAACCAGGACGCCGCCCTGGTACCCGGTGCGGGAGGTGACAGCCCAGGTCACGCTCGGCGTGAAGCTGCCAGCCTCGAGGTCGGCAGCCGTGATGGTGTGCGAGGCGAAGAGGCACTGATCCGAGCCTCCTGCCTTCATCACCGACCAGCGGCAGTTGCTGACGTTGTCCAGGTTGGAGCTGCTCACGAGCAGTGAGCGGTCAGTGCGTGAGTGGTTGGTCGCCACGAGCCGGTAGTCGACCACCTGCCCCAGCCTGTAGACGCCATCGGCCGGCGGGTCGCTGACCACCTCGATCGTCCCGGAGACCACAGGATCGTTCGGATCCCGCGGGTCCTGGCTCACCGAGACCGGGACCGTCACGGAGCCGGTGCCGATGACTCGCGACTCCCCCTGGTCATTGCGCTGCGAGTAGGCGCTGTAGGTGACGGACAAGGTGAAGGCACCGGCCTCGACATCTGCCTCGGTGACCACGTACTGCGCCCTACCGGCGCAGGTCTGAGGCGAGGACGGAGCCATCCACTGCCAGCGGCAGGCCTCGTGGTTCGTCAGCGTCGCGGCGCTGGGGCGCAGCCCGGGATAGCCGCCGGAGGTGTTGGTCACCGTGATGTCGACCGGGACCTGCTCCCCGGCCGTCCATGAGGTGCCGTTGGAGGGAACTCCCGTGACTGCCACGGCGATCGCCACCTCATCGCCAGCAACGGGTTCGGCTGAGGCGGTAGGAGCGAGAGCAGCGGGAAGACAGAGGACAAGTGCCGCAGGCGCGGACACGAGGGTATGGGTTCGTCGTTGACCCATACCCCGATCATCAGACCTCCGACATCACATGTCAACTGAGTCACAAAGAGGTGGGGTGCGGACAGAACACGTCTGTCCGCACCCCACCTCTGACTCACTCACCAGAACACCCTGGTGAGCCAGTGATGATCAGGCGCCGACGCGGAAGCGCACGAAGCCGGTCAGCTCGCCACCAGTGGCCTCGATCACCTTGCCGACCGTGGTCTTGGGGTCCTTGGCGTAGGCCTGGTCGAGCAGGCAGATCTCCTTGAAGAAACCGCCCAGACGGCCCTCGACGATCTTGGCGATCGCCTTCTCGGGCTTGCCCTCGGCGCGCGTGGTCTCCTCGGCGATCTTGCGCTCCTTCTCCACGACGTCGGCGGGGACGTCCTCGCGGCGCAGGTACTGCGGGGAGTAGGCGGCGATGTGCATCGCGACGTCGTGGGCCACCTCAGCAGCCTTGGCGTCGG
The DNA here is from genome assembly GCF_002861525.1 of Actinomyces urogenitalis. Lineage (NCBI taxonomy): Bacteria > Bacillati > Actinomycetota > Actinomycetes > Actinomycetales > Actinomycetaceae > Actinomyces > Actinomyces urogenitalis. The sequence continues at coordinate 133,558 of NZ_PKHA01000003.1, forward strand.
TGCCGACGAGCACGGCCACCTGGGCCGGCAGGTCGGGGTTGGTGCGGTGCAGGTAGAGGTCAACCTTCTCGGCGGACAGGCGGGCGACGCGGCGCACGACGATCTTCTCGCCGATGACGGCCTGCATGCCGTCGGTCAGGGCCTGGACGGTCTCGCCGTCCACCGGAGCCTGGGCCAGGGCCTCGGCGTCCTCGGCGCCGGAGGCCACTGCGGCGGCCAGGACCTTGTCCGCGAAGTCGATGAACTTCTGGTTCTTGGCCACGAAGTCCGTCTCAGCGTTGATCTCGACCAGGACGCCGACCTGACCGGCCTCACCGTCAACGACGGTGGCGGCGATCAGACCCGCGGAGGCGGAACGGCCCTCGCGCTTGGCGATGCCCTTGAGTCCCTTCACGCGGATGATCTCGACGGCCTTGTCCAGGTCGCCGTCGGCCTCGTCCAGGGCCTTCTTGACGTCCATCATGCCGGCGCCGGTCTTCTCGCGCAGGTTCTTGATGTCAGCAGTGGTGTAGTTCGCCATGGAATCTCTCCTATGAAGCTGGGTAGGAACGGGCGGGGACCAGGCTCAGGCCTGCTCGGTGCCGGCCTCGGCAGCCGGGGCAGCCTCAGCGGTCTCGGCGGGAGCGGACTCACCGGCCTCAGCACCGGCCAGGAGCTCAGCCTCCCACTCGGGCAGCGGCTCAGCGTCAGCGGTGCCAGCCTCGACCTCCTCGCCGGTACGGGCGCGGCCGGCCGAACGGGCCAGCAGGCCCTCGGCAGCGGCGTCGGCGACGACGCGGGTCAGCAGCGTGACGGCGCGGATGGCGTCGTCGTTACCGGGGATGCCGTAGGTGACCTCGTCGGGGTCGCAGTTGGTGTCCAGGATCGCGATGACCGGGATGTTGAGCTTGCGGGCCTCGGCGATGGCCAGGTGCTCCTTCTTGGTGTCCACAACCCAAATGGCCGCGGGGAGCTTGGCCATGTCTCGGATACCGCCGAGCGTCTTGGTCAGCTTGTCCTTCTCGCGACGCATCATGAGCAGCTCCTTCTTCGTGCGGCCGGAGCCGGCCACGTCGTCGAAGTCGATCTGCTCGAGCTCCTTCATGCGGTCCAGGCGGGCGCGCACGGTGGAGAAGTTGGTGAGCATGCCGCCCAGCCAGCGCTGGTTGACGTAGGGCATGCCCACGCGCTGGGCCTGCTCGGCCACGGCGGCCTGGGCCTGCTTCTTGGTGCCGACGAACAGGATGTTGCCGCCGCGGGCGACGGTCTCCTTGACGAAGTCGTAGGCGGTGTTGATGCCCTCGACGGTCTTGACCAGGTCGATGACGTAGATGCCGTTGCGCTCGGTGAGGATGAAGCGCTTCATCTTGGGGTTCCAGCGGCGGGTCTGGTGACCGAAGTGGACGCCGGACTCCAGGAGCTGACGCATGGTAACGATGGCCATGACGGTCCTTTCGTTGGGGACGGAGAGGTTGCTCCGCACCCGTGTATCGGGGGACGTGCGCAGGTATCCGCACGTCCCGGTGGGTGGTTCTTCCCTGCAACCGGGTCCGCGAGGACTCGGCTCCGCCCGTGAGGACGGATAGGGCCTGGTGCCCGTGACCCACAGACCACCCACCACCGGTCAGCGGTGGGACCACGGCCGTGGTATCCGAAAGGATGGGCACGCGAAGTCAGCCACTGAGCGACTTCATGAAGCCACGCAGAAGGCTGCGGGCGAGACGATATCACACGCGACGGTGACCTTTCGGCGTCGAGACGGGAAAATCCTGCCCGGCGCGGTGTCGTTCGCGTCACCCTGCTCGGGCTCCACAGGTGCCCGCCGTAACACCCTCCTCCACAGGGCTCGCCCAGGCGCCTCGCGCCCGGTGACCGCGTGGGGCCAGCCTGGTGCCATGCCAACGCCTTCTCCGGCCTGCGAGCCTGCCTGCTGTCCGCGTCCGTCACTTCGCATACTGCCCTCCATCCTCACGCTCGCGCTCGCTCTCGCCCTGCTCCCGGCCTCCTGCCAGCCGCTTCCCGCGGCTGCTCGGGCACCGAGCAGCGGGCCGACGGCGCAGCTGACCGACGGCATGACGCTCTACTCACCCCGTCCAGGGCGCCTGCACTACCAGTGGCCTACCGGCTCAGCGGCTCGCGTCCTGGAGGCCTTCGACCCGCCCGCCGTACGCTGGGGGTCTGGGCACCGGGGCGTGGACCTGGCGGCCATCGCCGGTCAGGAGATCCGCGCGGCCGGGGCGGGAACAGTCGCCTTCGCGGGGATGGTGGCCGGTCGCCCCGTGATCTCCCTGGACCACGCTGACGGGATCCGCACAACCTACGAGCCGGTCCAGCCGGCCGTTGCCGCCGGTGAGCACGTGGCGGCAGGCGGCCTCATCGGGTACCTCCTGGCCGGGCACCGTAGCGAAGGCGCCGACGCCCTGCATTGGGGCGCGCGGACCAGCCGCCATGTCTACGTCAACCCCCTGCGGCTGATCACGCCGGCGGTCATCCGTCTCAAGCCGCTCTAGGCGCGGGGGGGGGAGGCTCAAAACTCGTGGAGGAGGCGCCGTCCCCTCCAAGCCGCTCTAGGCGCGGGGGAAGGCTTGCTCATAGACCGCGCGCAGCCGCTCGGCACTGACGTGGGTGTAACGCTGCGTCGTGGCCAAGGAGGAGTGTCCCAGCAGCTCCTGGACGCTGCGCAGATCAGCGCCCCCGGACAGCACGTGGGTGGCGGCTGAGTGCCTCAGCCCGTGGGGCCCGAGGTCCGGCACTCCCGCCTCAGCCGCGAGACGGTGGACGACCTGGCGCACCGTGCGTGGATCGACTCGTCCTCCCCTGGCCCCGAGGAAGAGCGCCTGCCCGCTGTCCGGCCTGGCGAGCCGGGCGCGCAGCTGCCACCACCCCTCCAGGGCACGGGCCGCCGGCGTCCCATAAGGCACCACTCGCTCCTTGTTGCCCTTACCCAGCACGCGGACCGTACGTTCACCACGGTCCACGTCGGCCAGGTCGAGCGCGCACAGCTCTGAGACCCGCACGCCGGTGGCATAGAGCATCTCAACCAGGGCCTGGTCGCGCCGGGCCAGGGCGAGGCGCTCAGGGCCCAGGCCGCCCGGCGCCGCCCCGGCAGCCGGCCGGGCCGCCTGAGCCTCCTGGACACCTTGGGCAGCGGCATCCAGCAGCGCCGTGGCCTGCTCCTGGGACAGGACGGTGGGCAGGCGGTTGTCCGCGCGCGGAGTGCGCAGGCGCGCCGCGACGTCGCTGGCCAGCAGCCCTTGACGCCAGGCCCAGGTCGAGAAGCTGCGCAGCGCCGAGCCCCGGCGCGCGAGCGTGGCCCGCGCGTGACCGGAGGCGGACAGATCGGCCAGCCACGCGCGCAGGTCGGCCAGGTCCAGGCTCGACAGGGCCGGGCCGACCCCCTCATCCTCGCCCGGACCGACGCCGAGGAACGTCAGCAGGTCGTCCAGGTCGCCGATGTAGGCACGCACCGTGTGCTCGGAGCGGCCTCGCTGGAGCCGCAGGTACCGCTCCCAGGACTGACGAAGCCCGCCGCGCGTGATTGGTCCCTGCTGACTCATGCCCCCAAGGCTAGGCGCTGGCCGAGCCCGATGAGGCTCGGCGCCACCATCCTCGTGGATCCCGGCACACCTTGCCTGCCAGCTCCAGCAGCCCCAGGGCAGCCCTGACCTCTGACTCAGCCAGGCCCGCACTGCGAGCCAGGGCCTCGACACTCGCCGCTCCACGCGCCGGCATGGCGTCGAGCACGGCAGCGCTGGAGCGGTCCAGTCCGTCCAGCAGCCCGCTACCAGCGCGCGCAGGATCAGCCTCCTTGTCCGCCTCGGGGTCAGTCAGCCCCAGGGGGAGTACCAGCTCCAGGGCCTCATCGGCATCCGTGACGCATACCGCCCCTTCTCGCAGGAGCCGATGGCACCCGGCTGACTCCATCGAGGTCACCGGTCCGGGAACGGCTCCCAGCGGCCTTCCCAGGTCCGCTGCGTGGCGCGCCGTGGACAGCGCCCCGGATCGCCACGCCGCCTCAATGACCACCGTTGCCTGGCTCATCGCGGCGATGAGGCGGTTACGGGACAGGAAGCGGTGGCGGCCAGGCTGGCAGCCTGGAGGGACCTCCGCCACCAGGGCACCGTGCTCGATCACCTCCTGCAGGAGCGTGGCGTTGCCGGCTGGATAGAGCCGGTCCACTCCTCCCGCGGACACGGAGATCGTGCGGCCGGTGCGCAGGGCACCGCGGTGGGCTGCGGCGTCGATGCCGTAGGCGCCTCCGGAGACGACGACGGCGCCGTGGTCGGCCAGCTGCGCCGCCATCTGGCTGGCTACCTGCTCGCCGTAGCGGGTCGAGGCGCGCGAACCCACCAGCGCCAGGCTCAGTCCCGTCGCCGGCCCTTGGGCAACCAGGTCCTGCCGGAAGCGCCCAGGATCGCTCGGCCGCATAGTCGAGTCGGCGCCGTCACTCCGGCACGCCAGCAGGGCTGGGTCGCCGCGGACCCACAGACAGGCCGGGGGCTGGTCCAGCTCATCCAGTCCCTGCGGCCACCACGCATCCCCGGGCAGGACCAGGCTGCCACCCAGGCGCTCCAGGACCTCCAGCTCCCTACGGATGTCGAGCCCACTCAGGCGCGGAGCCCAGCGCGCGGCTGCCTTGCCCCAGGCTGCGCTCGCCCGCGCCTGGTCCCCAGGAGTGCGTACAGGAGGGGCCGGAGCGGGGCGAGCCTCGCCGTCGTCGTCCAGGGCAGGGCCCAGCAGCCACTCCAGGGCTCCCGAGGCACCGAGCCGGGAGATGAGGAGCGCGGCGGCGCGGTCCGCCGGCTCTGCCAGCCGCGACCAGGTGGCGCGGGCCAGGACCGGGTCACACAGGTCGTAGGGCAGCCGGGGTCGTGGGCTCATGGCCGTCCTCCTCGCGTCCGCAGCGCCAGGGCCGCGCCCAGCTCAGCCTTCCCCGGACCGTCGAGACCGGCCAGATCGGCCAGGGTCCAGGCCAGGCGCAGGACCCGGTCGACTCCCCGCAGGGTGAGGTCACCACGGTCCAGAGCGTCAAGGAGGAGCCGTACCCCCGCACGGTCGGTGCCGGACTGGGGCGAGCGCAGCCAGGACCCGGGGACCTGGCTCATGAGCCGCCACGGCGTGTCCGCCAGGCGCCGCGCCGTGCGTGCGCGCGCTGCCAGCACGCGGGCGGCGACCCGGGCGGAGGACTCCCCCACACCGCCTCCGGCGAGGTCCGTTGAGGAGATCGCAGCGACCTCGACCTGAATGTCAACCCGGTCCAGCAGCGGTCCGGACAGGCGGGAGAAGTAGCGGCGCCGCTGCAGGGAGGTGCAGGTGCACTGCGTGCCGCGCCCGCTGCCACGCCCGCACGGGCACGGGTTGGCAGCCAGGACCAGCTGGAAGGCCGCAGGGTAGGTCGCCCGGCCACCAGCTCGGTCAATAGTCACCTGACCGGTCTCCAGCGGCTGGCGCAGGCAGTCCAGGACGCCGCTGGAGAACTCCGGTGCCTCGTCCAGGAAGAGAACCCCTCGGTGCGCGAGCGACACGTCGCCTGGACGCGGGGTGCCTGAGCCTCCCCCGACGACGGCGGCCCGGGTGGCGGTGTGGTGCGGTGAGCGCAGCGGAGGCGTGCGGATCAGACCGGCCTCAGCGTTGAAGGTGCCGGCTACCGAGTGCAGGGAGGTCACGGTGATCGAGTCGGCCGTGCTCAGCGGCGGCAGGATCGAGGGCAGACGCTCGGCCATCATCGTCTTGCCGGCGCCGGGCGGCCCGACGAGCAGGAGGTGATGGCCCCCGGCCGCAGCCACCTCCAGGGCATGACGCGCCTCATGCTGCCCGACGACGTCGGCCAGGTCCGCAGCGGCAGGAGGCGGTGAGGACGCGGTGGCGGGGGCGTGGCCCTGGCCGGCGTGGCGGGCCAGAGCCAGGACGCCGGCAGGGACCTTGCCTCCCAGCTGGGTGATGAGCTCGGCCAAGTGCGCCACGGGCCGGACCTCGATCCCCGGAACCAGGCGTGCCTCGGCCAGACAGTCCTGGGGGACGACGATCCGTCTGACCCCGGCCGCAGCGGCACAGGAGACGGCCGGCAGAACCCCACGAACTGGTCGGACCGAGGCGTCGAGCCCGAGCTCACCGATGAAAACCGTGCCGGCCATGGCCTCGATGGCCTGGAGGGACAGCTCCTGGCGCGCCCCCAGGACCGCCAGGGCGAGGCTGAGGTCAAAACCGGTGCCCGTCTTGGGCAGGTCCGCCGGAGAGAGGTTGGCGGTGACGCGCCGCTCTCCCCAGGCCGTACCGCAGGTGGACAGGGCGGCCCGGACCCGCTCACGCGACTCACGCACCGCGGCGTCCGGCAGCCCGACGAGGGTGAAACCGGGCAGTCCCTGGGATGCGTGGGCCTCGACCTGGACCAGGTGCCCCTGCAGCCCGGTCAGGGTCACCGCCAGCGTGCGTGCCAGGCCGCTCATGACCACACCCCACGGTGATGACGCAGCTGGGCAGGCAAAGGGTCACGAAGAAGGATCGAGATCACGTCCAGGCGCAGCCGGCGTCCTGAGCCGCCGTGGTCGGCGAGCCAGGCTGCTGCCAGACGCGCCAGCCGGCGGCGTTTGGCCGGCGTCACGGCCTCGGCCGGCGTGCCTGCCGCGACCGTGCTGCGCGTCTTGACCTCGACGACCACGAGCGTGGGCCGGCCTGCCGACGCAGACGGCTCGCTCGCCACGATGTCAATCTCGCCGCGCAGGCCGGCAAGCCCACGTGGCCTCCAGTTGCGTTCCAGGACGGTCCACCCCAGATCAGTGAGGTAGGCGGCCGCCAGGTCCTCCCCACGTCGTCCCGTCTGGCGCCGATCACCGCTGGGAAAGGGCTGTGGGCCCGTAGGTTCTTGAACGGACGTGTCAGTCACGTCGATCACCTCCGGCACCACTGTGACCCGGTGCCGGGTGCCGGCGCACTGCCGGCCGGCGAGCCCTGTGGAGGAGGGTGTCAGGGGCGAGGCCTGTGGAGCCCGGGCCATGACTCCTGGGACTCAGGTGAAGCGTGGGGCAACCCGCGCCGGGCCGGTCCCCGACTTCCAGGACGGGTGGATCAGGGCAGGTCCATCTCCGGCTTGGTCAACTCCTCGACGTTGACGTCCTTGAAGGTGACCACGTGCACGGACTTGACGAAGCGGGAGGAGCGGTAGACGTCCCAGACCCAGGCGTCCTCCAGAGCGAGCTCGAAGAAGACCTCCCCGCCGTTGGTGCGCACCTGCACGTCCACGGCGTTGGCGAGGTAGAAGCGGCGCTCGGTCTCCACCACGTAGGAGAAGAGGGACACGACGTCGCGGTACTCGCGGTAGAGCTCTAGCTCCAGGTCGTTCTCGTAGGACTCCAGGTCTTCAGCACTCACCGTCCCATCATGCACGCCCGTGGCACGACGGCGCACGGGCACGCCGGGCGCGTCGGCGCCTCAGCCCGCGGCGAAGGTCTCCAGGCCAGTAGGCGGCAGGAACGGCGGTGCTTCACTGGCCCCCAGCAGCGAAAGCCTCCAGCCCCGGCAGGTGCCAGGAACGCCGGTGCTGGTCACTGGCCCCCAGACGCCCCAGGCCCGCCACGTGCGCGGCCGAGGCGTAGCCCTTGTTCGAGGCCCACCCGTATCCGGGGTCATCCAGCTCGGTCATGAGAGCGTCCCGCTCCACCTTGGCCAGGACGCTGGCTGCTGCGACGACGGCGCAGCGGGCGTCCGCCTTGACCTGCATCCGTACCGGCGGGGTAGCCAGCCCCAGGCTGTCCATCTGGTGGCGCACCTCGGCCACGGCCGGATGCACCGGCTGGGAGGCGCTCAGCTCGGTCAGCAGGTCGGTGGCAGGCTCGCTGAGCCAGTCGGCAACGCCGTCGAGAATGACGACGTCAGGGCGGTGACCGCGTGAGGCGACCTCGACCAGCGCGCGCAGGCCGGCCAGCCGCAGGGCGCCCACCATGCCGAGCGCGTCGATCTCAGCCGGCCAGGCGTGCGCGACCGCGCAGTCCAGCACCCAGTCCCGGCACGGTGCCTGGAGCGCCTCGCGGCGCGTGGGGGAAAGCTGCTTGGAGTCCGCCAGGTCGTGCGGGAAGTGGTCAGGGGTGGTGGTGTCAACGAGCGCGACTCCCACGCTCACCGGGCCTGCCAACGCCCCTCGGCCGACCTCATCCATCCCGGCCACCACCCGGTGGCTTGCCAGCAGCGTGGTCTCCAGCTCGCGGTCGGGACGCAGGCGCGAGGCGCCGGCACCTTGGGGGCTCACTCGCCGTCCCCGCCAGCCGTCTGGCTCGTGGAGTCAGCAGGCGCAGGCACGGCTGAGAAGACGTCCTCTCCCCCGCCTAGGGAGCCCCACCGGCCTGCCGGCCACACAATGGCCTTGGCCACGCCGACCACGTCGCTCAGCGGCACGAAGCCGTGGTGGGCGTCATCCTGGTGGTAGCGCGAGTCGGCTGAGTTGGAGCGGTTGTCCCCCATCACCCACACGTAGCCCTGGGGCACCGTGACGTCGAAGGCGATGGTCGAGGCGGACACGCCCTCCTTGACGTAGGTCTCGGCCAGCTCGACGCCGTTGACGGACAGCGAGCCCTGGCCGTCGGAGACAACGTGGTCCCCAGGCATGCCGATGACGCGCTTGATGAGGTGGTGCCCGGAGTCCTCGGGCAGCAGCCGCATGAGGATGAGCGTGTCACGGGCCACGCCGCGCAGGCCAGTGGGGTCCGTGACGGTCAGCCAGTTGTCAGGGTCGCGGAAGACGACGATGTCTCCGCGGGAGATGTCAGTGGAGTCGTACATGGTCACCGCGACGCGGTCACCGACGGTCAGGGTGTCCTCCATGGAGCTGGAGGGGATCTCGAACCACTGCAGGACGAAGCTCTTGAACAAAGCGGTCACCACCAGGGCGAGGATGACAACGAGGAAGGTGGAGCCGCGCAGTCGCTTGCGCGCAGCCTCAGGCTGCTCGTCCGCAGGCCCCGGCTGAGGGCGACGAGCCGGAGGGTAGGAGGGGGGCAGGTCCTCGGACACCGCCACTGACTCACCCGGATCCGACTGCGCGGGTCGGTCCGGCTCAGGCAGCACCTCGTGCGAGCTGAGAGTCATGTGGTCCTCTCGACGGCGCCGGGGCGCCGCGGTCTGCGTCCTCGGACAGGAACAGGGGCAGGATAACGGCGTTGCCCGGGACCCGGACGGGTCCCGGGCAACGCCAATGAGCGGGCAGAGCCAGGCTGGGCCGGGCTCTCAGTCCTCGCGACGCTCCTTGATCTTGGCAGCCTTGCCGTGCAGGTTGCGCAGGTAGTAGAGCTTCGCGCGACGGACGTCACCGCGGGTGACGACCTCGATCTTGTCGATGCTGGGGGTGTGCAGCGGGAAGGTACGCTCCACGCCCACACCGAAGGAGACCTTGCGGATGGTGAAGGTCTCGCCCACGCCAGAGCCCTGGCGGCCGATGACGATGCCCTGGAAGACCTGGATACGGCTCCGGTTACCCTCGACGACCTTGACGTGCACCTTGAGGGTGTCACCGGCGCGGAAGGCGGGGACGTCGTCACGCAGCGAAGCGGCGTTGATCTCGTCAATCAGGTTGGTCATGCTCATTCTCCACGCTCGTGCCACTGGTCATGGGCGCTTGGTTCGTGGCGCCGCGCGGATGGTAGGTAGCACCACCGTCCGGGCTGCACCGGTGCTGGCGCCCTGCAGGTCCTCATCGTGGCGGTCTCCCCAGTGGCAGAGACTCAACCGAGGCCTCAGGGCGGGCCTAGTCTGTCACACCCCGCCTGTGGGCTGCGAGACGGGGACCACGTGACCTTGGTGACCTAGCCAGCCAGGGTGCGCACCATGACCACGTCACGGCAGCGCTGACCGCCCACGTCATAGCTCCGCGTACCCGCCTTGACGAAGCCTGCCCGCTTGTAGGACTTCTGCGCCCGGCGGTTGCCGTCATGGGTGCCCAGCCACAGCAGGGCCACCCCCATGGTCTGCGCGTCGCAGGCCGCCTCCGCCAGGAGCAGGGCCGCCAGGCCCGAGCCGCGCAGGCGTGCGTCAACGTAGACCTTGGACAGCTCAGCGACCACCGGCCTGGCGCCGCCAGGATCCTGGGTGACCGTGACGCAGGAGGGCCGCTCATCCAGCCCCTCCGGCAGCCGGCCGCCGTCGTCACGCCGGTCGGCGATGACGACGCTGTAGCCCACCAGCTCTCCCCCGCGCACGGTGGCCCCGGGTAGGTCGGAGGCTAGGCACGCCACGCTGACCACCACCCGGGGGTCGCGGATCCACGTCTCCAGGCGCTGCGGGCTGAGAGCGGTGGCAATGTGCTTCTCAATCTGCTCGTCAGTCAGGAAGGAGGGACAGGCGTCAGGGAAGGTCCGCGCGGCCAACGCCGTGAGGTCGGGCAGGTCCTCAGGCAGGGCCGGGCGCACGATCGCCTCGACCGGGTGCTCGGCGCCGGACGGCACCACCCAGCCACAGCGCGCCAGGGCTGCCCGGTCCGCGCCGTCCAGGCCAGCCGGATCCAGGCGCGCGATCATGTCAGGGCGGCGCTCGGCGGTGCGGGCAATGGCCTGGTCGCGGCGTTGGCGTGCGATGAGGGCGTGGTTGCCTCCCAGCAGCTGCGGCCAGCTCTCGGCCAGGTCGAGCCCTCGCCAGGACACCGGACGGGTGTAGACCTCGTACTCCAGCAGGCCGGCGCTGGAGTGAGACTCCTCCACGACCGACTCGGGGTTGCCCAGCACCCCGGGACGCAGACGGGCGATGGCCTCGATCATGACCAGGCTGGCGACCTCTCCGCCGTTGAGGACGTAGTCACCGATGGACAGCTCGCGGACCTCGACGCCGGCCCTGCGGTAGTGCTGGGCGACGCGCGCGTCGATCCCCTCGTAGCGGCCGCAGGCGAAGACGATCTGGTCGGCCCCGGCCAGGTCCTCGGCCACCCGCTGGGTGAAGACCTCGCCGGAGGGCGTGGGGATGACGAGAACCTGGCGGGCTGGCCGATCAGCCACGGCCTGACCGTTCTCGCCCCCGCCGAGGACCTCGTCCAGAGCCTCGCCCCACACGTCCGGCTTCATCACCATGCCGGCGCCGCCTCCCAGCGGCGTGTCATCGACCGTGCGGTGACGGTCATGGGTCCACGAGCGCAGGTCGTGGACCGCCAGCTCCAGCAGGCCGCTGGTCGCCGCCTTGCCGATGAGCGAGAGGTCAAGCACCCGCAGGTAGTCCGGGAAGATCGTCACGACGTCCAGGCGCAGGGGCCGGGCGCTCACTGGGCGGTCTCCTCGGTCTGTTCGGCCTGTCCGAGGCCTGGGAAGAGACCACCGGGAGGATCGATCGTCACGGTCCCGGCCTCCAGGTCGATCTCAGGCACGAGTTCCTCAACAAAGGGCACGGCCACGCGCTCTCCCTGCGGGGTACGCACCACGAGCCGGTCCTGGGCGATACCGGGTTCAAGGTCAACGACCTCACCGAGCACCTGCGGCGTGCCCTCGTGCCCCGGGTGCAGGGCCAGGCGCGCTGTCAGGCCGACGAGCTCGTAGGCGTACCAGGACTCCTCGTCCTCGTCGACCTCGTCCTCATCGGTGTCCACCAACAGCCGCACTCCTCGCAGCGCCTCGGCCGCGGTGCGGTCGCGGGCCTGGTCAAAGGCAGCGAACCAGCGCTGGCCGTCAAAGCGCAGGCGGGAGACGGTCAGCGGTCCCGCGTCCTGCGGGTCCGTGGGCAGCGTGGTGCCAGGGGCCAGGCGCCCCTCGGGGTCGTCGGTGCGAATCTCGAGGCGGACCTCGCCCTTGAGAGCGTGAGCGGGGCCGATGATGGCGACAGTCAGGAGCACGCGCTCAAGATACAGCGTCGCCCGGCCCCTGTGCGGGGCCGGGCGACGACGGTGAGAGTCACCGCGAGAGCGGGTGAGGCTCGGACCTGTCAGGCGAGGGTCTCAGCGCCGGTCGGTGTCGACGACGTCGACGCGGACAGGCGAGTCAGCCAGCGCACCGATGACCGTGCGCAGGGCACGGGCAGTGCGGCCCGAACGACCGATGACGCGTCCGAGGTCCTCGGGGTTGACGCGCACCTCCAGCAGGTCGCCGCGTCGCAGCGACCGGGAGGTGACGGTGACGTCGTCGGGGTTGTCGACGATGCCACGCACGAGGTGCTCGAGCGCGTCGGCCAGCATGTCAGGCCTCCTCGGCCGGAGCCTCAGCGGACTCCTCGGAGGACTCCTCGGCCTTGGCCTCGGCAGCGGCCGCCTCAGCAGCCTCCTTCTCAGCCTTGGCCTTGGCCTCGGCAGCCGCAGCCTTGCGCTTCTCAGCGTCAGCGGCGGCAGCCTTGACGGCCTCCTCCTTCGCCGCGGCGGCGGCGTCGGCGTCCTTGACCTTGAGCTTGCCCTCGGGGACGGTCAGGCCCTTGAATGCCTGGTAGTCGCCGGTGATCTTCAGCAGGTTGAAGACGGTGTCGGAGGGCTGAGCGCCCACGCCGAGCCAATACTTCACGCGCTCCGAGTCGATGCGGATGAGCGAGGGCTCCTGCATCGGGTCGTAGACGCCGATCTCCTCGATGACACGGCCGTCCCGCTTCTTGCGGCCGTCCAGGACGACGACGCGGTAGAAGGGCTGGAACTTCTTGCCGATGCGCTTGAGGCGAATCTTGACTGCCACTTGGTTGAACTCCTGGTTCTGGTTGGTTGGCGCGCGCTGGTCCCCGGTGGGGTCAAGCAACGGTTTCCGGCGGGTGCCGAGACTAGGGCGAGGAGAGGGAGAGGGGCCACTCCACGTCCGAGTACAGCCGGTCATTCTGCCAGAGCGCAGGGCCGCTGGGCCAGCGGGAGCGAGCACCGTCGTCGCCCTGATGGTGCGAGATCGCCCACAGCGGCCTCTTGAGAGTCTCCCACCTTCATGGTTCATTAGCCAAGTAACTAACCAACAAGGAGGTGAGCACCGTGCCCCGGTCCTTCGACGGCGCCACCCCGATCTACCTCCAGATCGCTGAGGAGATCCGCCTCCAGATCCTGTCCGCCTCGCTGGCCGAGGGCCAGCGGCTGACCTCCACCACCGAGTACGCCATGCTCTACCGCATCAACCCCGCCACCGCGAACAAGGCCGTGGCCCTGCTCGTGGACGAGGGGCTGGTGGTCAAGCGCCGCGGTATCGGCATGTTCGTGGCCGACGGCGCACGCGCGGCGCTGCAGGCCGCCCGCCGTCGTTCCTACGCAGCCAAGGTGCTCGGTCCTGCGCTCGCTACCGGACGGCTCCTGGGCCTGACCGAGGCCGAGATCCTCCAGGCCGCCCACGACTACCTCCAGGAGGAGACCTGACCACCGTGGATGCTGAGGAGCCGTTCTCCTCCCGCCGGGTCCTAGAGCAGGTGGGAACCGGGCCCGGGCTGCGCCTGGAGGAAGTGAGCCACGCCTACGGCTGGCTGGCCCGGCACCTGCCCACCAGACCTGGCCCCTGCGGGAGGTGAACGTGGCCTTCCGCCCCGGCGTCATCACGGGGCTGCCGGGACGCAACGGCACCGGCAAGTCGACGCTGCTCTCGCTGGCCGCAGGCCTGCGCCGACCCGTGACCGGCAAGGTCACCCTGAACGGGGGCCCAGTGTGGGACCAGCCCGCGCCCCGCGCTGCTCTCACGCTGCTGTCACGCTGCTAGGCACCCGCCGCTGCCTGGTGGAGAACCAGAGCCTCGAGGCGTCCTTCCGCATCTGGGAGCTCACCCGTCCGTTGTGGATGACCCACGAGGCCAAGCGCTACCTGCGTCTTTTCGAGGTCGACCCTGACGCGGTCCCCGCCCGCCTTTCCCAGGGCCAGCGCTCGGCCGTGGACGCTGCCTTCGCCCTGGCCTCCCACTCCCCGGTCCTGCTCCTGGACGAGGTGCACCTGGGCATGGACGCCGTCGTACGACGTCGTTTCTGGGACACCCTGCTGCAGATGTACAGCTACGAGCGCCCCACCATCGTCATCGCCTCCCACGAGGTCGGTGAGATCGAGAACCTGGTCGAGGACGTCGTCGTCCTGGGCCGGGGCGAGGGTGGGAACCGGGTCCTGGCCCACGGCAGCGCGGACGAGCTGCGCCAGGCCGCGACGCCGCCGGGTGCGCCACTCGCCGACCTCACTGACGTCCTGGAGCACATGTCAAGGAGGAAGCCATGACAACGTCGTCTCTTGCCCGCCCTGCGTTCTCACAGCAGGAGCCGGCCTGGCCGCGACTGCCGGCCGCCCCTGGGCAGGTCACCCGGTCCCTGTGCTACCGAGGGCTGGCGGCGCTGGGCGCCGTAGAGCTCGCCCTCATCTTGCTCAGCCTGGTCATCGCGGCGGCCAGCCACTCCTCGGTCGCCCAGGCACTGGTCAACCTCTCCCCTGCCCTGGTGATCACAGGGTGCGTCGCCACCGGCAGGGCAGCCGGCCTCCTGCGGGCAGCGCTGGCTGCCGGCCTGACCCAGCGCACGGCGCTGGCCGCTGGCCTCGCAGTCACCGCGAGCTACGCCCTGGCCCAAGCGCCCTGGGCCGTGCTCACCACGGTGCTGGCGCGGGCCGTCCCGTCTGAGGCAGAACCCGGTCTCCTCACGCCGTGGGCCGTGCCCGGGTGGGTGCTGGCGTGTCTGGGGGCACAACTGTTTGTCCTCATCTTCGTCCTGCTCCAGGACTCAGGCCTGCGCGCCTCGTGGTCCTGGGCGCTGACGGGCCTCATCGTCATCGGGATCGGCGGGTCCATCCTGGCTGGGGCCGTTGCCGAGGCCGATGGCCACCTCGGGTGGGCGGCGGGCGCGATCCACGCCTTCCGGCCCAGCGCTGGCAGCACGGACCGTGCTGCGGTGGAAACCGCGCGGCTAGCGCCGATCAGCCCTCGTCCAGGGTGCGCACGCGCTCACGCGCCCGCTCAGCGGTCCACACGTCCCCGGGCACGTCCATGGGCAGCAGGGCGTTGCCCACGCCCACGAAGGCGGGCTCGGCCACGCCGGACCGGCGCTGCCCGTCATAGTCACGCAGGGTGGCAAAGACCCAGCGCCCCAGCCACAGCACGGCCACGAGGTTGAGGATCGTCATCAGTGCCAGGGCCACGTCCGCCATCACCCAGGCCAGGTCCAGAGCAACCACAGCCCCTAGTCCTGTCGCCGCCGTCATCGCCAGACGCAGCAACACCCCCGCGCGCCGGCCACCGCCGAGGTAGCTGACGTTGACCTCGGCAAAGCTGGAGTAGCCCAGCACCGAGGAGTAGGCAAAGGTGATGACGAGGAAGGTCATGAACCACACCACCCAGGCCCCCGGCAGCGCGTCGGCCAGCGCGTGCTGGACCAGCGTTGTCTCCGCCCAGGCCGGCTCCACCCCGGGGGTGTAGACCGCGGGCGAGGCCAGCAGAATGGTCAGGCCGGTGGCGGTACAGATGATGATGGTGTCGATGAAGACACCGAGGGCCTGGATGAGACCCTGGACCACCGGGTGGGCCACGTCCGCCGTGGCGGCACCGTTGGGAGAGGAGCCCTGACCGGCCTCGTTGGAGAACAGGCCGCGCTTGACGCCGTTCAAGAAGGTGGCGAAGAGCCCACCGCCCGTACCGGCCAGGCCCGCGCGCAGGTTGAAGGCGCCGGCGACGACGTCGGCCAGCACGCCCGGCACGCGAGGAGCCGAGACGATGATGACCACGGCGACGACGGCGAGGTAGGCCAGGGCCATGACCGGCACCAGCCACTCGGTGACCTTAGCCACCGCCCGCATCCCCGCCAGCAGGATCGGAGCGGTGACAGTCATCAGGACCAGCGCCGTGACCCATGTGGCCACGCCGTGGGAGGAGGCCACCGTCACGGCGATGGTGTTGGACTGGACCATCGGGAAGATGAGGCCGTAGGAGAAGACGAGCATGGCCGCAAAAGCCAGTCCCATCCAGCGTCCTAGCCGAGCCAGCCCCCTGCGCCCGTACAGGGCCAGTCCTCGTTCCATGTAGTAGGCCGGACCGCCCCGGAAGATCCCATCGGCACCACGCACCTTGAAGACCTGCGCGAGCGTGGACTCGGCGAAGGAGGTAGCCATGCCCAGCAGCGCCACCACCCACATCCACAGCAGGGCACCCGGGCCACCCAGCGTCACCGCCAGCGCAACCCCGGCGATGTTGCCGGTGCCCACGCGTCCGCCCAGGCCGATGACGAAGGCCTGGAAGCTGGACAGGGAGCCACGCTGGTGGCGTGAGTGGGCCACGAGCGCCACGGGCCTGGCCAGCAGCCGCAGCTGGACCCCTCGCGTGCACACCGTGAGGTAGGCGCCGGCCGCGATGAGCAGCCAGATGAGGATGCGGCCGGAGACGAAGGACTCGAAGCCAGACAGTGAGTCAGTCAGGATCGAGGTGAGGGAGGTGGCGAGGTGGGCAGACATGGTGCTCCGCTCGGGTGGGGGCAGTGGGAGGGCCGGGTAGGCGGCGGTGAGGATACCTGGGCCGATGGGCGCGCCGTCGTCCTATCCACCGTGAGGACACCCCGTCCCTCCGGGATCCCGCTCATCCAGTCCCACTGCCACCCATGACACCTGTCATGCGCAGGCAGTGACAGCCTCCAGTACCGCTCTCCGGCGGCGTCACAGACCCTTGAGGCATGACCACACGCACCTCTTCAGCACCCGCGATCGAGATCACGGACCTGCACAAGTCCTTCGGACCGGTGCACGCCGTGGACGGGCTGAGCCTGACGGTCCAGCCCGGAGAAATCCTGGCCTTCCTCGGCCCCAACGGCGCTGGCAAGTCCACCACCCTCGACGTCGTCATGGGCTTTACCCAGCCCACCTCGGGCAGCGTGCACGTGCTCGGAGGCTCCCCTGCCGAGGCTGTCAAGCGCGGCCAGGTCGGGGCGATGCTCCAGGACGGCGGCCTGCTGCCGGGCCTGTCCGTGCGCCAGACGCTCCAGGTCGTCGCCTCGCTCCAGGCCGGGCGCCCGGACCTGGAGGGCGTCATCGAGCGCTCTCACCTGGGCCCACTCCTGGACCGGCGGGTCTCCCGGCTCTCCGGCGGCGAGCGTCAGCGCCTGCGACTGGGCCTGGCACTGCTGGCGGACCCGGCCCTGCTCATCCTGGACGAACCCACCACCGGCATGGACGTCACCGCGCGGGCGGAGTTCTGGGACACGATGCGCGAGCAGACCCTCGCCCGCCAGCGCACCCTCGTCTTCGCCACCCACTACCTCACCGAGGCAGCCGAGTTCGCTGACCGGATCGTCATCATCGACCACGGCCGGCTGGTCGCGGACGGAACCATCGACGAGCTGCGCGGCGCGGCCCAGGCCTCGACGGTCTCCGTCACCTGGCCCAAGGCCAGCCAGGCCGCCGTCGAGACGGTCCTCCAGCCGGTGGCGGGGTCGGTCGAGTCTGTCACGGTGCACGGCGAGCACGTGGAGATCCGCACCACCTCCTCCGACGACGTCGCCCGCCTGCTGCTGACGGCCTCCCCCGCCCACGACCTGGGTGTGGAGGCGCCCAGCATCGACAACATCTTCTCCGCACTCGTCAGCCAGGAGGGCTGAAGCACCATGACCACCACAACCACAGCCACGACGTCAGCCACCATGCCCACGACCTCTGCGGTCCCGGCCCACCGGGGGCGTTTCCCGGCAACCTACGCCCGCATTGAGATCCTGGCTACGCTCAAGCGCGTGGACACCGTCTTCTTCACTGTCCTCATGCCGCTGGGCATGTACCTGCTCTTCGGCAAGATGAGCAACTTCGAGTCCACCTCCGCGGGCCACGGCAACATCACGGCCTCGGTCATGATCAGTATGGCGGCCTACTCTGTGGCCATCGCCTCCACGGCCCTGGCAGCCTCCTCCGCCGTCGAGCTGGCCGGGGGCTGGGGCCGGCAGGTGTCCCTGACCAGCGGAGGGATGCGCGCCTACCTGCAGGCCAAGCTCACCGCAGCCATCGCCATCTCGGCGCTGCCGGTGGTCCTCATCTTTGCCGCCGGCCTGCTCACCGGCGCCCAGATCGACTCACCCGGGCGTTGGCTAGCCTCCTTCGCCCTGTGCCTGGTGGCGGCACTGCCCTTCTCCGCCTTTGGCCTGGCAGCCGGCATGTGGTTCCCCTCCTACACGGCCGTGGGCGTGGCCAGCTCCTCAGTGGCGGGCTTCGCCTTCTTGGGCGGCGTCTTCATGCCCCTGGGCGGGGTCCTGTTCACCCTGTCCCGCTACACCCCGCTCTACGGGGCCGCCCGGCTGGCCGCGCGGCCGCTGCAGGGGGACGTCGTGGCCACGATGACCGGAATCGTCCATGAGCCGGTGTGGTACGCCCTGGCTAACCTGGTGGTGTGGACAGTCCTCTTCGTGGCAGCCTGCCTAGCGGCTCGCGCCCGCTCCACGGTGCGCAAGTGAGCACCGAGGCCGATCAGGCTCGCCGTCCCTGGTACCGGAGGGTCAACTGGGAGGCGTCTTTCTGGGTCGTCTTCCTGCTCTTCCTCATGGCGTGGACGGCGAGCACAGAGGCGTCCTCGGCAGCCAAGGCCGTGTGCATCGGTGCCATCGTCGTCTTCATCGGTCTGTACGTCTACACCGTGTCCACCATGGGCTCGTGGGACGAGCTGCCGCCCGAGACCCCAGTGGCCCAGCAGCTGCGGCCGCTCTTGCCACGCCTGGCGCTGCTGGCCATCCCAGCGGCCGTGAGCCTGCCGGTGCTGGGCTGGTCGGGCATGTACTACCTGCCCTACCTCTGCGCGATCCTCCTGTTCGGCACCCACCTGTCCACCGGCCTGAGCCTGACGAGCCTGCTGTGCGCCGGCGGCATCCTGTCCGCCGTCGCTGCCCCCACGAGCCTGAGCCAGAAGGGGATGGCGATCGGCTGCTGCTTCTCCTGCGTCGTGGTGGTCGTGTC
Organism: Actinomyces urogenitalis; assembly: GCF_002861525.1. Classification (NCBI taxonomy): domain Bacteria; kingdom Bacillati; phylum Actinomycetota; class Actinomycetes; order Actinomycetales; family Actinomycetaceae; genus Actinomyces; species Actinomyces urogenitalis. The sequence continues at coordinate 152,330 of NZ_PKHA01000003.1, forward strand.
GCGGATCGGGGACGAGACGGGCCAGCGCCGTCGCACCACCGACCTCGCGCTCACGGCGGCCCGTGAGCGCGAGGAGATCAGCCGGGACGTCCATGACATCCTCGGCCACTCCCTGACCGTCCTCACGCTCAAGGCGGAGGTCGCCCAGCGCCTGGTGGAGGTCGACCCAGCCGCGGCCCAGACTGAGCTGGGCGAGATCGTCGCGCTCTCACGCACGGCGCTGGCGGACGTGCGCGCCACGGTCACGAGGCTGCGTACCCCGGACCTGGCTAGCCAGCTGGAGGCCTCACGCACCGCCTTCGCCGCGGCAGAGATCGAGGCTAAGGTCCACGGACGCGCCCGCGACATCCCGCTGCCTCAGCGCGAGGTGCTCTCCTGGGCGCTGCGCGAGGCCACGACGAACGTGCTGCGCCACGCCGGCGCGCGCCGCGTCGTCGTCACCCTCGCGCCCGGCCGACTCACGGTGGCCGACGACGGTGCGGGGCTGCGCGGCCACGGTCCCGGCAACGGCCTGGCCGGCCTGCGTCAGCGGGTCGAGGCGGCCGGCGGCCTGCTCCAGGTCACCGGCCCGGGGCTGGCCGGCGGCACAGGTGAAGGAACCACGGTGGAGGTCACGCTATGACAACGCAACCCGGCCCGATTCAGCTCCTCGTCGCTGACGACCAGGCCCTGGTCCGCGGGGCCTTGGCCACGCTGCTCGGCCTGGAGCGGGACCTGGAGGTGGTGGCGCAGGTCGGCACGGGCCGCCAGACCGTCGAGCGCGTGCGCTCAGGCGGGGTGGACGTGGCGCTGCTGGACATTGAGATGCCCGACGGCGACGGTCTGTGGGCCGCCGAGCAGATCGCGAGGCTGCGCAGCGCCGGCACCACGCCGTGCCGCAGCATCATCGTCACGACCTTCGGGCGCCCGGGCTACCTCTCCCGGGCCATCGAGGTGGGAGCCAGCGGCTTCCTGGTCAAGGACACTCCCCCGGCCGAGCTGGCCGAGGCGGTGCGCAAGGTACACGCGGGCCTGCGGGTGATCGACCCGATGCTCGCCCAGGAGTCGGTGCTCCTGGGACCCAACCCCCTGACCGAGCGGGAGCGCGAGGTCCTGCGGCTGGCCGGCAAGGGCCTGGACGCTCCACATATCGCCGCGCACCTGAGCCTGGGCGAGGGGACCGTGCGCAACTACCTGTCCTCGGCCATCGCGAAGACCGGCTCACGCAACCGGGTCGAGGCAGTCCGCACCGCCGAGTCCAACGGCTGGCTCTAGCGCGAGACGGCGCGAGACCAGGGCGTCCCTCGCCTCAGGCCAGGCCCAGGCGACGTCGCAGGTCCTCAGGCAGGGCGTTCATAGCATCGGTAACCTCGTCACCGGAGGGCTGAGCTGCAGGCTGACCAGCGGTCGGAGCCGCAGGCGCCGCGCCGCCCAGCCCGAAGGAGGAGCCCGCTGCCGGAGCCGCAGGCAGGCTGCCGGCCTCGCCCCGCTCACGGCGGGCTGCGGCCTCACGCGCCTGGCGCGCCGCCTTGGCAGGGTTGCCGGACTTGCCCTTCTTACCGCCCTTGCCGCTCTTGGCCTTAGGCGCCTGACGGGCCTTGGCCCGCTTGCCCATGCCAGGCAGCGATCCCATGCCTGGCATGCCGCCACCCATACCGCCCAGGCCACCGCCGGCGCTCATGGCCTCCATCATCTTCTTGGCCTGCTCAAAGCGCTCGACGAGCTGGTTGACGGCCTGGACCGTGGTGCCCGAGCCCTTGGCGATACGGTTACGCCGCGAGCCGTTGAGGATGGACAGGTCCCGGCGCTCGGCCGGGGTCATCGAGCACACGATCGCCTCAATGCGGTCGACCTCGCGCTCGTCAAAGGCCTCGATCGCCTCGCGCATCTGGCCCATGCCCGGCATCATGCCCAGCAGCTTCTTCATCGAGCCCAGCTTGCGGATCTGGCGCAGCTGGTCGAGGAAGTCCTCCAGGGTGAAGGTGCCCGAGGCCATCTTGGCTGCAGCGGCCTCAGCCTCCTTCTCGTCGAAGGCCCGCTGGGCCTGCTCGATGAGGGTGAGCAGGTCACCCATGTCCAGGATGCGGCTGGCCATGCGGTCAGCATGGAAGCGCTCAAAGTCCTCCAGGCCCTCGCCGGTGGAGGAGAAGAGCACCGGGGCACCCGTCACCCCGCGCACGGACAGGGCCGCGCCACCGCGGGCGTCGCCGTCGAGCTTGGACAGGACCACACCAGTGAAGCCCACGCCGTCGCGGAAGGCGACGGAGGTGTTGACCGCGTCCTGACCGACCATGGCGTCCAGGACGAAGAGGATCTCGTGGGGGTGGACGGCGTCGCGGATGCGAATGGCCTGGTCCATCATCTCCGCGTCCACGCCCAGGCGTCCGGCGGTGTCGACCACGACGACGTCGTAGCCGTGGGTGCGGGCCTGCTCCACGCCGGAGGCGGCCACGGCCACCGGGTCGCCCACACCGTTACCCGGCTCGGGTGCCCACACGTCCACGCCCGCCCGCTCGGCCACCACGCTCAGCTGGGTCACGGCGTTGGGACGCTGGAGGTCCGAGGCCACCAGCAGGACACGCTTGCCCTCGCCACGCAGCCAGTGACCGAGCTTTCCGGCCAGCGTGGTCTTACCGGCACCCTGAAGACCGGCGAGCATGATGACCGTGGGCCCGCGGTCAGCCCAGTTCAGCTCGCGCGTCGCTCCACCGAGGACCTCGATGAGCTCGTCATTGACGATCTTGATGACCTGCTGGGCAGGGTTGAGAGCCTGGGAGCGCGCAGCCTCCTTGGCCTTCTCGCGCACGGCGGAGGTGAAGGAACGCACCACCGGCAGGGCGACGTCGGCCTCAAGCAGGGCGCGCCGGATCTCGGAGACGGTGGTGTCGATATCGGCGTCGGTGAGCCGGCCCTTGCCGCGCAGGCCCTTGAAGGAGGCGGTCAGCCGGTCGGAGAGGTTGCCGAACACTCGGTGTCCTTCCTTGTGCGCCCAGGGCGCGAGGTTGCTGGGACCCGGGCAGGACGACGGCGGTGACCTGCGTCCGGCCACGGGCATGGCTAGGGCCCAGGATAGCGGAGGGCCCGTGCCCTCCCAGGACGGGAGGGCACGGGCCCTGTGCCTGGCCGGTTACCCGGCAGGAGAACGCTGGCCGTCAGCAGAAGCGACGACGCCGCAGTGCCAGTCCGCCTCCCACGGCTGCGGTGGCGATGAGGGCCGGGGCCAGCCGCCTGGCCCGCGCTTGGCGACGTCGTCGCCTCCGGCGTGCTGGGCTGGGCCGAGGGCTGCTCGGGCAGCTCAGGCTTGTCAGCCAGCGCGAAGCTGCCCGCGCTCAGCGTGGCCGAGGTGTCCAGGCCCAGCGATCCGGCAATGAGATAGTGCAGATCGGTCTGGTCGAGCTGGCCGACGACGTTCTCCGCCCCCGGTCCCTCAGCAGCGATGCGCAGCTGGGCACCGGTGTGGTTCTGTCCGCCCAGGGCGTCGTCGTGGCTGTTGGAGGCCGCGGTGGCATAGCTGATGACCATCGGGGCGCCGTCGGCGGTGAGCAGGCGGGTGGTACGCCCCGCCGTCGGCTGACCGTCAGAGGTGATCTGCGAGGTGTGGGCATGGTCGGCGGTGGCGACGATGAGGGTGGGCTCACCGGAGCTGGCAACCCAGGCGCGGACCGCCTGGATGGCCTGGTCGAGGTCGTCGAGCTCACCGATCTGGCCGCAGGCGTCTGCGGAGTGGTCAGCCTTGTCAATCGAGGCACCCTCGACCTGGAGGAAGAAGCCCGTGTCGTCACCCTGCGCAGAACGGTCGAGCAGCTCGATGGCCTTGGTCGTCATCTGTGCCAGGTCCGGCAGCGAGTCCGTGCGCTCGGGGTTGAGCTCGCAGCGCGTGGCGTCACGCTGGGCCCCGTCCTCGGTCGGAATGGTGGCCTGGAATTGACGGGGCATGTTGCCCGAGGAGAACAGGCCCAGGACCGGGGAGTCCTGGTCTGCGGTGGTCAGGGCGGCGAGCTCCGAGGTGTTGGTGACTACCTGGTAGCCCTGGGCCTTGACGTTGTCCAGCACGGAGGTGCCGGCCGTCCACTCGTGGGTGGCGCCGTCGGCGGCCGTGTAGGTGCCCTCGGCCTCGACCGTGGCACTAAAGGCCCCGCGAGCCCCCCAGGGCCACGTCCGCCCGGGTGTCCACCAGCTGCTCGGAGATCGAGCCCAGACCGCCATTGACACGCTGGTCAGCCTCACAGCTGGCCTTGAAGTCACCCGAGGGCGCGTAGCACGAGCGCGTGGAGACGTGAGCACCCATGACGGCCGGGGTCGCGTCCTGGATCTCAGAGGTGGTGACGCTACCGGTGCGCATGCCGGCGTTCTTGGCGACCTCAATGAGGTTCTGCTCCGGCCTCCCAGCCACGTCCACGCCGATCGCGCCGTTGTAGGTCTTGGTCCCCGTGGCCCAGGCGGTGCCCAAGGCAGCAGAGTCGGTGACGTAGTTGACCGAGCCGTCCTTCTTGTTGATGGAGTGGTGGGTGTAGAGCCCGACGTGGGGCAGGTTGTCCAGCCCCTCGAAGCGACCTCCCGCGCCCTCGACGTAGTTGCGCGCCGCGGTGATCTCCTGCTGGCCCATACCGTCACCGATGATGAGAATGACGTTGCGTGCCTGCTGGTTGGACCGCCCCTGGCCCGCGGGCCCGAACTGGGAGCAGGAACCAGGATCCGTGTTGAGCGAGCCGTCCGGGTTGATGCTCACGCAGTCAGCCGGGCCGTTGGCCTGCCGGTAGGTCGTGCCTGCAGCGCTGGCAGGAAGCGCGAGGGCTGGCAGTGACAGGGCGCCGACGGCGAGGGCCACGGCACCGGCCCGCGCACCACGGCGCGGGCGACGGGGAGTGCTCACAGGAGCTCCTTCGGGGAGGGAATGGCGGACGGGCGTCCGCCCGCTCAGCCAATCCGCTCATCGTGACCGGATCGTGACCGCACGGTGAGCGCAGAGCACCCCGCCGGTGAACACTCGCTGTCACGGCCTCCACCCGGCGGGGCCTAGATCGCCTCGATCCCACTCTCCCCGGCGCGTGCGTGCAGGACCTGCTCGACGGCGGTGACGAGCTTCATGGCTCATGCTTCCTTGAGGATCTCGAGGACCTCGTCGACTGCCCGGGGTGGGCGGGAGGAGGCGTGGCTGACTGCTGGCGGGAGCGGCGTAGCCAGGCGGCCGGTGGTCAGTGAGTCATAGGCGGACTCCCCGTGCTCAGCCTTGTCCAGGCCCAGGTGCTCGGCCTCGACGCCAGCCCGCCACCCCACCAGCTGCTTGACGATGAACCAGCACACCGCCGTCGTCACCAGACTCACGCTCATCGCCACGACGGCGACCAGGACCTGGGTGAGCAGCTGGGCCGAGCCGTGTCCGTAGAGCAGGCCCGTGTCCTTGGCGAGCAGGCCCACCAGGATGGTTCCGGCCAGGCCGCCAACCAGGTGGACGCCGACGACGTCGAGGGAGTCGTCGTAGCCCAGGCGGTACTCCAGGCCCACCGCACAGGCGCACAGCGCCCCCACTACGAGCCCCAGGACGATGGCGCCCACGGGCGTGACTGCTCCGGCTGCCGGGGTGATGCCAACCAGCCCGGCCACGGCCCCCGAGGCTGCCCCCAGGCTGGTGGCGTGCCCGTTGCGCACACGCTCGACCGCCAGCCAGCCCAGCACGGCGGCGCAGGCAGCGACCGTGGTGTTGACCCAGGCCAGTCCGGCCACGCCGTCGGCGGTCAGCGCGCTGCCGGCGTTGAAGCCGAACCACCCGATCCACAGCAGGCCCGCACCGAGCATGGTCAGCGGCAGGTTGTGGGGGCGCATGGGCACGCGCCCGAAGCCGCGGCGGCGTCCGATCGCGACGGCCAGGAAGAACCCGGCCACCCCGGCGTTGATATGCACCACGGTGCCGCCAGCGAAGTCGATGGGAGCGGCCAGGGAGGAGAACCAGCCCTGGTCGCTGAGGATGCCGCCGCCCTACACCATGTGCGCCAGGGGAAGGTAGGCAAGCGTCACCCACAGGGGTACGAAGGTCATCCAGGCCCCGAAACGCACCCGGTCCGCGATCGCACCGGAGATGAGGGCGACGGTGATGACGGCGAAGGTCATCTGGAAGGCAACGTCAACGATGACGGGGACGCCGTGGTCGTTGAGGAGAAAGGCCCCGGCCGCGTCCGTCACGGCACCGTGCAGGCCCAGCTGGGACAGGGGGTTGGCGATGAGTCCAGCCAGATCGGTACCACCGTAGGACATCGACCATCCGTACAGGACGTAGACGACGCCGACGACGGCGGTGGCGCCGAAGGACATCATCATCATGTTGAGCACTGACTTGGACTGGCTCATACCGCCGTAGAACAGGGCCAGTGCCGGAACGGTCATGAGCAGCACGAGCGAGGCGCTGACCAGCATCCACGCGGTGGCTGCGGTGTCGAGGGCCATAGGGAGCTCCCTTCCTTGCGTGCGACGGGATTCGCACGAGGAAAGCCAACGCCCCGCATGTCATGGCACGTGGTCGTCAAGGTGGCGGGCAGGTGTCAGGCCACGGCGCGAGATATCCGGCGTGTTGCCGATGCGTCAGGCAGGTGACCATCACGTTGCCGTCTGTGCACCGGGCCGTCTGCCGCCCCGAGGCCTCAGGCCAGCAGCGCGTCCACAAAGCCCTCCGGGTCAAAGGGAGCAAGGTCGTCCGCACCCTCACCAAGTCCGACGAGCTTGACCGGCACGCCCAGCTCACGCTGGACCGTGACGACGATGCCGCCCTTAGCCGTGCCGTCCAGCTTGGTCAACACGATCCCGGTCACGCCGACGGCCTCGGAGAAGACCTGGGCCTGACGCATCCCGTTCTGGCCGGTCGTGGCGTCCAGGACGAGCAGGATCTCCCCCACCGGAGCGACCTTCTCCATCACGCGCTTGATCTTGCCCAGCTCGTCCATGAGACCGGCCTTGTTCTGCAGGCGCCCGGCGGTGTCGACCAGGACCACGTCCACGCCCTGGGCAGCAGCCTGGTACGCCGCGTCGAAGGCTACCGAGGCCGGGTCAGCTCCCTCACGCTCAGAGCGCACGACCTCCACGCCCACGCGCTCGCCCCAGGTCCCCAGCTGCTCGGCGGCGGCAGCACGGAAGGTGTCCGCCGCACCCATGAGGACGGTCTTGTCCTGGGCCACGAGGACGCGGGCGAGCTTGCCGCAGGTGGTGGTCTTGCCGGTGCCGTTGACCCCCACCATGAGAACGGCCGCGGCCGGGCTCCCCTCACCGGTGAAGCCCTCAGCAGCCTGCGGAGGCGCGAGGTTGAGGGAGCGGTCCATGGCGGGGTCGACCAGGGCGAGCAGCTCGCGGCGCAGGACGCCACGGATCGCCGTCGGATCGGAGGTGTCCAGCACCTTGGCCTGGGTGCGCAGGGTCTCCATCAGCGCCGTCGTCACCTCGATACCCAGGTCCGAGGTCAGCAGCGTGTCCTCGATCTCCTCCCAGTCGGTCTCAGTGAGGTCGCCGCGCGAGAGCACGGACAGCACGGCCTTGCCAAAGCCGCCGGAGCCGGCCAGGCGCGCGCGCAGGCGCTGCATGCGCCCGGGGATGGACTCGGGTGTCTCCACGCTGGGCAGCGCGCCAGCGGGCGCGGCCGGCTGCTCCAGCCCCTCGCCCTCAGGCTCGTCACCATCGCGGTCGGAGGCCTGCGGCGCGGACAGCCCGGGGCGCTCAGCGCTGGTGGGCAGCTGCCCGGAGCGCGAGCGGCGGCGTCGGGCCACGACGACGCCGGCGATAACGGCGACCGCCGCGATGAGGGCAAGGACGACAAGGAGGAGGGTCGAGGAGTCCATGCCCCCATCATGGCCTATCTGGCCGGCTCAGCGCGCGACGCAGGACGCCCGCAGCCGGCTGTTGGGATGCTTCAACGCCGGCGCAGGCTGGCCGCGCGCGACTCGGCAGTGTCCATGGCGCGCTCGACGACGTCGACCAGGCCGGAGAAGCTCTCGGTGCCGGTGTAGACCGAGGAGTCCTCATGGGTCATGAGGTCCTCCAGGCGAGCGTCCTGGGGCACGACTCGTGCCGGGGCGCTCTTGTCAGCGGCGATCTCACGCAGGTGCCGCAGCTGGTCCTTCCAGGTGGAGATCGGATAACGCTCGGCGATCACCATGCCGAGAACCAGCAGAGCAGCGACAAGGACAACAAACAGGGGAAGGACCATCGAGCTCATGACTCCATCATGGTCCGCCTGCCGGGGCACCTCCACTGTGACGCGCGACGTCACCAAAACGTGATGCAGTCTTCGTCACGTCCAGGCCTGGTGCCTAGGAGTGAGTGTCCTCCGGGCGCGCCAGACGCTGGGAGACCACCTGGGTCACGCCCTCACGCATGGTGATGCCGTACAGGGCGTCGGCGACCTCCATGGTGCGCTTCTGGTGGGTGATGATGATGAGCTGGCTGTCACGGCGCAGCTCGGTGAAGATCTCCAGCAGACGCCCCAGGTTGGTGTCATCCAGGGCGGCCTCGACCTCGTCCATGACGTAGAAGGGCGAGGGACGCGCCTTGAAGATGGCGATGAGCAGCGCCACCGCGGCCAGCGAGCGCTCGCCACCGGACAGCAGGGACAGACGCGTGACCTTCTTGCCCGCCGGCCGCGCCTCGATCTCGATCCCCGTGGTGAGCATGTCGGAGGGATCAGTGAGCACAAGGCGGCCCTGGCCGCCAGGGAAGAGCCGGTCGAAGACAAGCTCGAACTCGCGCGCCGTGTCCTGCCACGCGCTGGTGAAGACCTCCAGGACCCGGGCGTCGATCTCCTCGACGATGCGCAGCAGGTCCGAGCGCGAGCGGGTCAGGTCTGCCAGCTGCTCGGCCAGGAACTGGTGGCGCTGCTCCAGGGCCGCGTGCTCCTCCAGGGCCAGGGGGTTGACCTTGCCCAGGCGCGCCAGGTCCCGGCTGGCACGGGCCAGGCGCTTCTCCTGCTCGGCGCGCACGTAGGGGCGACCCGCACGCGCGGGCGGCTGGCCGTCCTCATCCTCGGGCTGCTCATCCTGCTCATCGGCCTGGAGATCGGGGACCGGCATGTGGGGGCCATATTCTTCGACGAGAGGTTCCAGCTCCATGCCGAGCTCGCTCATGGCCCGGTCGGCCAGGGCCTCCAGCCGCACACGCTGCTCGGCCCGGGCGATCTCGTCACGGTGGGCGGCGTCGGTCAGCTGGGCGATGAGGCGGGTGGCCTGGTCAATCTCCTCACGTACCTGGGCAGTGGCCTGGGCAGAGCGCGATCGCTCAGCCTCCAGGCCGTGACGCTCCTCCTGCGCCTGGGCAGCCCAGGTGGCAGCCGACTGCTGGGCCGCACGTGCCTGGTCACGCACGTGGGAAGCCACGGCCAGGGCAGCTGCCCGGCGCCGCCCGGCCCTCTCGGCCGCCGCCCGCGCCTCGCGCTCGCGCCGGGCGGCTGCGCGCAGGGAGTCGGCGCGTCCACGCCCCGAGCGCTCGCGTTCCTCGGCCGTGCGCAGGGCGAGCCGGGCCTCGGTCTCGGCGCTGCGTGCCTCACGCGCGGCCGCGGCCGCCTGCTCGCGCTCAGCGCGTGCGGCCTCCAGACGCGAGTCGAGGTCCTCAGGCCCGTCGTCCTCCTCGCCCTCCAGCTGGGACAGGGCGGCCGTGGCCGAGGCCAGCTCGGTGGTCCGCCCCGCGCTCTCGGCCTCCGCACGCTCCAGGACCCTGCGAGCGCGCCCGGTCTCCTCCTTCGCCGCACGCACCGCCGAGCCCAGGCGGGCCAGGGTCTCCGCCTCGCGGGCAGCCTCGGCGTCGGCCGCACGCAGCGCGGCCAGGGCCTGGCTCACACGACGTCGAGCCTCCTCCTCGCTGCTGCGGGCCTGCTCCAGCGCAGCCTCGGCCTGGGACTCCGCCTCGCCGGCCGCCCGTGCCTCGGCAGCGGCCTCCTCATGGGCGGCCGCCAGCTCCAGGACCGAGCTCGTCCCCCGGCCCTGCGCGCTGGCCCGTCCCGGAGCGAGGACCTCGCCGTCTCTCGTGGCGACGACGGCGTGGGGTACCGCCTCACGCAGCGAGGCCGCCGCCTCCAGGTCCGCCACCACCCAGGAGCCTGCCAGCAGGTGGTCCAGCAGCGCCGTGAGGTCCTGCCCCCGGGCGCAAACCAGGCTGAGCGCGCGGTGCGCACCCGGGTAGCCGGCCTCCTCCGGCCGCTCCTCGGTCGGAGAATCCAGGCCGTGGGAGCTGGCAACCACCAGGCGCAGGCTGGAGGAGTCCGCGCCGCGGGCGTGGACCAGCGCCCGGGTCGCGGCGTCGTCGTCCACCATCACGGCTGCGGTGGCGGCCTCGCCCAGCAGGGCAGCCACCGCGTTCTCCCACCCACGCTCGATCACCAGCTGCTCGGCCAAGGGGCCCAGGACCCCGGGCAGGCCGGAGTCGGCGAGCTGCGCGGTGGAGTCCTGGGCGGACAGGGACAGCGCGAGCGTGTCGCGTCGGGCGGTCCAGGTCGCTCGGTCTGAGGCAGCCTCGCGCCTGGCCTCGTTGGCGGCGCTGACGGCGTCACGGGCCGCAGCCAGCGCGGCGCTGGCCGCCTCGTGGTCCGCCGCAGCCTGCTCCTGGGCCGAGCCGGCGGCAGGGCCCTCAGTCTCCTGGATGCTCGCGGCGCCCGCCCCGGCGTCGTGCCCACTGGGGCGAGCCTCCTCCAGGGCAGCCTGTGCGGCCTGCTCACGGTCCACGGCCTGGGCCAGGGCGGTGCGGGCCTGCTCACGCGCTGCGAGCGCAGCCTCGTGCCGCGAGCGCGCCGAGGCAACCGCTCCTCCGGCACGGGCCAGCTTCTCGCGTCGGTCAGCCTGGCGGCGTGCCAGTGCCTCAACCGCCTGCGCGCTCGCCGCCTCCTCGCGCTCAGCATCTCCTCGCTGCTCCGTGGCCCGTGACAGTGCCGTGCGAGCGGCCTCGACGGCGTCAGCGAGCTCGGTCTCCGCCTCGGCAGCCGCCCGCGCACGGCGTTCAAGCTCCTCCGGATCGGTGCCGAAGGAGGCCGGTGGGGCGGAGGCCAGGCCACGCACGCGCTCGGCGGCGACGTCGGCCAGGGCGGAGAAGGACTGGGCCGCCGCCGTCAGCTCCTCCCAGGTGGCCGTGGCACGGCTCAGCCGCTGGCCCGAGGTGGCCTCGGCTCCCGCGAGCTCAGCCAGGCGGGCCCGGGCCACGCGCTCGGCTTCCTCAGCCTCGCTGCGCCGACGCGCCAACGTCGCCTGGTCCTCATCGCCTGCCTCCAGCAGCGCCTGGGTCTGGACCACTTCATCGGCGAGCAGGCGGGCCGTGGCGTCGCGGACCTCAACCTGGATGGTGCGAGCCCGACGGGCCACGGCCGCCTGGCGGGCCAGCGGGCCGAGCTGACGGCGCAGCTCAGCGGTCAGGTCAGTCAGGCGGGCCAGGTCGGCGGCCATCGAGTCGAGCTTGCGCAGGGCGCGCTCCTTGCGGCGCCGGTGCTTGAGGACGCCAGCGGCCTCCTCGATGAAGCCACGGCGCTCCTCCGGGGTGGCCTGTAGGACGGCGTCAAGCCGTCCCTGCCCGACGATGACGTGCATCTGGCGGCCCAGGCCCGTGTCCGAGAGCAGCTCCTGGACGTCGAGCAGGCGGCACGGCGTGCCGTTGATCTGGTACTCCGAGCCGCCACCGCGAAAGAGCGTGCGGGTGACGGTGACCTCGGTGTAGTCGATAGGAAGCACGCCGTCAGAGTTGTCTATGGTCAGGCTCACCTCGGCGCGTCCCAGCGCCGGGCGCGATCCGGCGCCGGCAAAGATGACGTCCGCCATGGAGCCGCCACGCAGGTTCTTGGCTCCCTGTTCCCCCATCACCCAGGTCAGCGCGTCTACGACGTTGGACTTGCCTGAGCCGTTGGGCCCGACCACCGCGGTGATCCCCGGCTCCAGACGCAGCGTGGTTGACGAGGCGAAGGACTTGAATCCCTTGATCGTCAACGTCTTGAGGTGCACGCCCCCACGATACCGGGCGGGAGGGCGCCTCGGGGCGGCTACCTCTCGGCGGGGAGCACCGCAGCCTGCGTGAGCAGATCGAGGGTGAGGTGGCGCCAGGTCTGGGAGAGGGCCGAACCGGGATTGAGGTCGAAGACGTGGTCGGTCAGGGGCGCGATCAGCGTGGTGTGGGGCGCACCGGCCTCTTCCAGGGCGGCGTCGAGGCTGCGCGTCCCGTCCACGGGGACCACGTGGTCACGCGCCCCGTGGACGATGAGCGTCGGTGGCAGGCTCGGCCCCATCCCTCGCTGCGCCAGGAGAGCCAGCTTGCGGCGCGGGTCGATCGCCTCGTAGCGCTCGGGCACCTGGCCCGGTGTACCACTGGTGTAGCGGCGAGCGCGCTCGGAGACAAAGGGGGCCATGACCAGGTCGGGGTTGTCGTGGAAGCCAACCGGGTCCGCGATCGGATAGGTGGTCGAGACCGCGTCGATCTGGGGGACCTCGCTGCCGCACTCCTCATCCACCGGATCCAGCTGCCCCAGGGCCTGACGGTAGGTGATCTCCAGAGCCAGGTTGCCTCCGGCTGAGTCTCCTACGAGCGCCAGGTGCCGCGCGTCGCCACCGTAGCCCTCGGCGTGGCTCGCCACCCAGGCCAGGCCGCACGCCACTCGGGACTCGGCCAGCTGCCAGGTGGCAAGGTCAGGGGTGGACAAGGGATAGTCCAGGGCAATGGCCAGGTAGCCCTGAGAGGCGAACCAGGCGGCCTGGCCACGGGTCATGGGGTTGAGGCGGTTGCCGTTGGACCACCCGCCACCGTGGAGAAGGACGACGACGCCGACCGGACTGTCTGAGCGCGCCGACCTGCCTGAGCTCGCCGGCGCGCCGGTGCTGCCGGCGCCCAGGACCCCGCCACGGCCGTCACGTGGCAGCCACACCCCGGCCTGGAGGAGCTGTCCGGTGTCGGTGTCGTCGAGGACCACCGGCTGCACGTCAGGCTGTGAGCCGCTCTGCCCGATCCCGGTCAGTGCCCACAGGTCCAGCCTCACGCCCTGGGACCGGGCGAAGTCCACCTGCCGCCAGCCCACACCTGCCGTGATCACCAGGGCGAGGGTGAGTAGGAGGACGGCGAGGCTGCGGGCTCGTCCCGGGCGCCGGCGCCGGGCGGCGAGGGCCACGAGGACGAGGACGGCCAGCAGGGCGAGCCAGTCGACTCCCCAGGGGCCCAGCATGAGGCTGTAGGACAGGCCCGGGACCTCGATGAGCTCGGCCAGGGACGCCAGGGCGGCGAAGCCGGCCACCGCGAGCAGCAGGCAGGTGGCCGCAGGCCTGCCAGGTGGCCGGTGGTCAGAGGCGTGGGACACGCACGACACCCTACCCAGAGGCATGAGCGCCTCGGTTCCCTCCCGGGAGGTGCTCACCGGTCCCTCTCCTCCTTCTCGAGGAGGACTGTGTCACCACTCCCCCCCCCC